>DASQRI010000017.1:0-17828 GCA_035642975.1 Mycobacterium sp. | reverse complement strand
GCCCATGCGGCGAAAGCCGTTGTAGGCCTGACGCAGATGCGACTCGGCCGCGGCGGGATCGTCGGCGACCAACTCGACAATGCCGGCAAACTGCTCGACCTCAAGCAACGCGTGGCGCAGGCCAAGTTCACTGACTGTGCGCCGCGCCGAGTCGATCATCCGTCGGGCCGCCTCGGCGCGTCCGCGGAATGCCTCCAGCAGGGCCTGGCACCGCGTCGACGTCGCTTCGACTGCGGGCGACTCGGTCGTGATACGCAGCAGCCGCACCACGTCGAGACACCGCCCGCCCGCACGCGGGACGGGGTTCGGGCCCCACAGCGCGGCAAGTGGCGCGCCGGCCAACACCGCGTTGACCCGGCGGTGATCACGCGCGCGCCGCGCCGCCGTGAGGGCGTCGTCCAGCGCGACTTCGCCGTCGCCGATCCTGCCGAGGCGGGCGAGGCAGGCGGCCCGAACAGTGTGGGCGTTGGCTTCGCCTGCCGCATCGCCTAATTCGGAAAGCTTCTGGGCGGCCGAGCCCAACGCGGTTTCAACCTCGTCTAGTCGTTCGGGATGAACCAGCATCGACAGCTGGCCGTCGAAACACGTTGCCCATGCCGCCAAACGCGCCGAATTGACTGTCGCGTCCTGCAATTGGGACACCGCACCTGCCGCGGAAGACACGTCACCGGCGGCCAGGAGAGCCTCGCAGCGCGCCACCAATAGCTCGCCCACTTGGTCGTCGCGGTCAGGCAGCTCGTCGTCAATCTCCTCCAGCGCGTGCAAGGCCTGGCCGTAGAGGTCGGCAGCGCCTTCGTAGGCGAGGCGGGCCACCGCCTGGTCTGCGGCACGTCGGCAATACTCAACGGCCTTGGCCGCGTTTCCCGCCCAGGCACATTCGAAGTAATGGTGAGCCAACTCAGCGAGCAGCTCGTCGTCGGCGCCGGGCTCGTTCTCCAGCATCGTGGCGATGCGCTGGTGAAGCCGCAGGCGCCGAACCGACGGCAGCTCGGCAAGCAGCGACTGCCGGACGATCGCGTGGTTGAACCGGTAACGGCCGCCCGGCTCTTCGATGACGATGCCGGCCTTGCACGCCCCGTCCAACGCATCAACCAGGTCTCGCTCGACCACCTTCTCCACGAGGTCCAAGGCGAACCGGCTACCGACCACCGCGGCCGCGGCGAGAGCTGTGTTCGTTTCCGCCGGAAGCCGTGAAAGGCGGCGGCTCACGGTTTCTCGGACACCTTGTGGCAAGGTAGTCGGATCCCACAGGCCGCCGGTCTCATCCACGTGGCGTAGCGCTTCGATGAGGAAGAACGGGTTGCCCCCGGTGACCGATGCCAACGCCCGGGCAAGTTCTTCGTCGTTGTAACCGGCCTCGGTGACATATGCGGTCACGTCATCTTCGTCGAGGCCGCCGAGCGTAATGCGGTTGGCGGTGCCCGAACCGGCGCTGCGGTGCAGGTCGGCGAGCATCGCCGCGAGCGGATGCGAGCGATCGAGGTCGGTGCTGCGATATGTCCCGACGATCTGCACCCGCGCGCGATCGCCGAAGCGCAGAAGATGCCGCAACAACAGCAGCGTGGGCTTGGCTGCCCAGTGCAAATCATCGAGAATCAGTACGACCGGTGCGCTGGTAGACGCGAGTTCCAACAGCGCGACGACGGCGTCGAAAAGCGCGTAACGCTCGGTATCCGGATCGGCGCGGGTCGGCGTCGCCAGGTCAGGCAGGACGTCACTCAGGCCGGGCACCAGTGGAAGCAATGCTTCAACCCCGCGGAGTCCGCGCAGCCGTTTAGCACTCAGGCACGGCACGAGCGAACGCAGCGCTTCGGCAAACGGCTGGTACGGGGCACCGAGATCCTCATCGCAGCGGCCGTAGATCACGATCGCTCCCAGCTGGTAGGCCTGCTCGGACCACTCCCCGGCCAATCGTGTCTTGCCCACTCCCGGTTCGCCGGCAATCAGCACCGCATGCGTACCGCCCGCCAGCGCGGTCTGCCAGGCGGACACCAGTCGTTCTAGCTCGCGGCCGCGCCCGACGAACGGCCCGGGGCCAGTCAGTACCGCAGGAAGGCTCGGGCGCTCGATCGGTGCGTCGTTTACCTCTTGGGGCGGTGCGGCGGTCTCCAGCCGAAGCTCGAAAACGTGCTCCGGGCGTGCGAGGTTTTTGAGCTGACGCATTCCGAGGTCGGCGAGCACAACATCGTCGGGTAGTGAATCGATGACGAGCTCGGCGATCGCACCAGAGCACAAGATCTGGCCGCCCAGCGCCAGCGACCGCAGGCGTGCGGCACGGTTGACGGCCCGACCGAAGTAGTCGCCGTCGCGCAACTCGACCTCGCCGGTATGCAATGCAACGCGGATGCGCATCGGGTCTTGTAGAGCCCACGGTTCATGGAAGATTGCGTCTTGCAGCTCGATGGCGGCAGCAGCAGCCGCCGAGGCCCGCTCGAAGACGGAAAAGGTGGCATCGCCCTCGCCGCGCGTCTTGATCAGCCGTCCTGCGCGGGACGTAACGACCTGTTCGACAAGTTCGTCGTGACGCGCGAGTGCCACCGCCATGGCGTCGGCGTCGGCCTCCCAGGCGGCGGTGGATCCTTCGATGTCGGTCAGCAGGAAGGTCACCGTGCGAGTCACCGCCGGAAGATCTTGTGCGGCAGGGACTTCCAGCGCAGTGTCCTGCCCGATGATCGCGGCCTCGAGTCGCCGAAGCTCCGGCCCGGGATCGATTCCCAACTCGTCGGCCAGCAACGTCCGTGCCCGTTGGTAAGCGCCAAGGGCTTCACCCTGCCTGCCGGCCCGATAGAGGGCGAGCATCAACTGTCCCCAACGCCTCTCGCGCAGCGGCGCATCGGCCACCGCGGCCTCGAGCTCGCCGACGATCTCCGCAGCCCGGCCCGTCACGAGCAGCGCGTCGGCCCGATCCTCCACAAGCGCCGCATGGCCCTCGATCCAGCGCGTCTTTTCAGATGTTCCTCGCCGGCCGTCGGGCAGCTCGGGGATTCCGCGCCAGAGGGCAAGCGCCTCCTCGAAGCGGATCACCGCTTGGCTGGTGTCGCCAGCGGCCGCGGCATCGCGTCCCAATCGAGCGGCCGATTTATAACGCGACGCATCGACCTCGCTCTCGGCGAGGGTCCAACCCGTTCCTGCCGTCAAAACGAAGCCGTCGCCCAGGGTGCGGCGCACCGCGGAGATGTGGGTCTGCAGGGCCTTCGCGGCGGTGCGGGGTGGATCGTCGCCCCAGAGCAACTCAATCAGCGTTTCGGCCGACACCACCGAACCGCTGTGCAGACCGAGCATCGTAAGGATGGCGCGCGGTTTCCCGCCCGGAATCGTGACCGGCGTGCCGGCCTGCCGGACCTGGAGAGGTCCCAAAACCCCCAGCTCCACGGCTTGAAGCGTACTCACATCAATGATCGTCGGTGAGACGATTCACAATGCGGTCAAGATCGAGTAAAACTGACTTGCCTGTGTTGTTGGCAGCGTCGCCCCCGGTAAAAATCCTGATGAGAGGCTGTTTGCCTGGACGTCACGGCCCACCGCTTACGATCGGTCGCGTGACCGCCCTGCCCGACGAACTCGTCGCCGACGAGGCGGCAGTCCCGCTGATCAGCCCCGGGCCCGTAATGCCCGCTGCTGACTTCGGTCCGGTCGACCGGTTGCAGGGCTGGGTGGCGACCGCCGTGGTCACGGGTTTGGCGGCGGTGACCAGGACGGTGAACCTGGCGTCGCCCACCGACGCCGGCACGCCGATCTTCGACGAGAAGCATTACGCTCCACAGGCCTGGCAGATGCTGCACAACCACGGCGTGGAAGACAACCCTGGCTATGGCCTGGTCGTTCACCCACCGATGGGCAAGGAATTGATCGCGATCGGCGAGGCGATCTTCGGTTACAACGGGCTGGGCTGGCGGTTCACCGGCGCGATCCTCGGCATTGTCATGGTGGCGTTGGTCGTTCGGATCGTGCGGCGGATCAGCCGCTCGACGCTGGTCGGCGCCATCGCCGGATTGCTGCTCATTGCCGACGGAGTCAGCTTTGTGGTCGCACGCACCGCACTGCTCGACGGATTCCTGGCATTTTTCGTGGTCGCCGCATTCGGCGCGCTGATCGTTGACCGGGATCAGGTGCGAGAGCGCATGCACGTTGCGCTCATCGAAGACCGCAGCACCGAGACAGTGTGGGGACCGCGGCTGGGTGTGCGGTGGTGGCGCTTCGGCGCCGGGGTACTGCTCGGATTAGCCTGCGCGACAAAGTGGTCCGGGCTGTACTTTGTGCTGTTCTTCGGGCTGATGTCGTTGGCGTTCGACGTGGCGGCGCGCCGCCAGTATCGGGTGCCGCGACCATGGCTGGGAGTCATCCGCCGCGATGTGGGCCCTACCGTCTACGCCTTGCTGCTCATCCCATTCGGGGTGTACCTGGCCAGCTACGCGCCGTGGTTCGCCTCCGAGACCGCCATCGACCGGCATGAAGTCGGCCAGTCGATTGGCGTGCAGACGAACTTCCCGCTGCCCGACGCGATCCGCTCGCTGTGGCATTACACCGCCAAGGCCTACCAATTCCATGCCAGCTTGACGAATTCCGCGGGCAACCACCACCCGTGGGAATCGAAACCGTGGGCGTGGCCGATGTCGCTGCGGCCAGTGCTCTACGCCATCGATCAGCAGAACGTTCCCGGTTGCGGCGCGCAGTCGTGCGTCAAGGCGGTGATGCTGGTTGGCACACCGGCGATGTGGTGGCTTTCGGTGCCCGTCCTCGGCTACGCGTGCTGGCGGATGATCGTGCGCCGCGACTGGCGCTATGCAGCGGTGCTGGTCGGCTACTGCGCGGGCTGGCTGCCGTGGTTCGCCGACATCGACCGGCAAATGTACTTCTTCTATGCGGCCACCATGGCACCGTTTCTTGCGATGGCGATCGCCCTGATACTCGGCGACATCCTCTACAAACCCGGCCAAGGCGCCGAACGCCGCACCCTCGGGCTCATCGCGGTGTCCTGCTATGTGGCATTGGTGCTGACCAACTTTACGTGGCTTTTTCCGGTGCTCACCGGACAGCCGATTTCGCAGACCACCTGGAACATGGAGATTTGGCTGCCCAGCTGGAGGTGAGATAGCGCTCAGGGTTGTGATCCACGCTTATCCACAACCCTGGGTGCAATCTCAACGCAGCGACCGTAAAACGTCGGTGCTTCCAATCAGTATCACGGCATGTCTCAAGTATTCGTCGGCACAGAAATGCTTGCGCGTAGCGCACTTACCAGAGGGCAGTTGCGCTGGAATTACTGCTCGATATTTCCCGGCGTCTATGCGCCGAGGACAACTGCTGCATCATTGTGGCGAGATACTGTCGGCGCGTGGCTATGGTCAGGCCGCACAGGTGTGATCGCCGGACGCGCGGCGGCGGCGCTGCACGGCGCGCTGTGGGTCGATGCGGGTACACCGATCGAGATGATCTGGCGCAATGGTCGCCCGCCCTCAGGAATCGTCGTTCGCAACGAACGTATCGATGTTGACGAGATCGTCGAAGTCGGCGAGATGGCGGTGACCAGTCCTGCGAGAACCGCGCTGGACCTTGCTCGACACCTGCCGCGCGACGTCGCCGTGCGGCACCTCGACGCGTTGGCCCGCGCAACGGATGTTAAAGCATACGAGGCGCTTTCACTGGCCGAGCGCCATCCCAGAGCGCGAGGGATACGCAGAGGACGGGTTGCGCTCGACCTGATGGACCCGGGTTCGCATTCGCCGAAAGAATCTTGGTTGCGGCTCGTCCTGGTCGACGCCGGGCTGCCTGCGCCCCGAACACAGATACGGGTGAGCGACGGAATCAACGAGGCATTCATCGACATGGGCTATGACGAACCGATGATCGGCCTTGATTACGACGGTGCCCACCACAGTGGCGATCGCGGGCAGTACGTGCACGACATCGGGCGTGCTGAGCTGATTGAGCGCAAAGGGTGGATCGACATTCACGTCGTGGCGGAACACAGCCGACGATTCATTCTTCATCGGGTCTCCGATGCATTTGGCCGCCGCGGGCGTGCGTTGAAAATGCCCTCAGGGTCGTGATATTCAGCAAAATGCAACCATGAGCGCAATCTCAACGACGTTATTACAGCGGGTCGCGGGCCGCTGGGCAGGACATGCACCGGGGGCCACCCCGGCCGGTGCCCAGTTCGGAGGCGGCGATGGTCAGGACCTCGATCCCGGCATCCTCCAGGCGCGCATTGGTCCGGGCATTGCGCTCGTAGGCGACGACGACTCCGGGTGCCAACGCCAGCGTGTTGTTGCCATCGTCCCACTGCTCTCGTTCCGCGACAACGGGATCGCGCCCGGTGTCGATGACGCGCAACTTGTCGATACCCATCGCGGCGGCCGCGGCATCGACGAACGGCGCCTCGTCGGAGATCCGCACCCCGTCAGGTGTGCGCGCGATAGTGAATGCGGACAACGTGTCGACGACGTTGGCATACATCACCACCGCATCGGTGTCGACCATCGTGCACACGGTGTCCAGGTGCATCTGCGCGCGTTCCTGAGCCAATGGCACCGCGAGCACCGTTTCGGCCAGGTTGTCGTCGAACAGGCTGCGTGCCAAGGCTTCTGCACCCGCCGGCGTGGTGCGTTCCCCCACCCCGACGGCGGCCACTCCCGGCGCCAGCAGTAATACGTCGCCACCTTCGACGGGCGCGGTGCGCGATTCGTAAGCGCGTCGCACTCCGGTGAATCGGGGATGGTGGGCGTAGATCAGATCGGTCAACGACGCCTCGCGGGCCCGGGCCGGCAGGGCCAGCGACGGGATCACCACCCGCGGGCCGACCCAAATCGACGAGTCCCGGGTGAACACCAGGTTCGGCAGCGGCTCGATCACGTAGTCGCTGCCGCGATGCATGCGACGGACCAACGACTCGTCCGGGCGCGCATCCGACGGCAGCTCATTGAACGTCATACCGGCCATCAGCACATGTGCCAGCCTGGCCGGATCCAGGCTACGCAGATAAGCCGAAAGTTCTTGCGCCAGCGGCAATCCGATGCGGGGAGCGTCGACCGCGGCGGCGATACCCTGCATTCTCGCGGCCCCGCTGGACAGCGCTTCGTTGAGCAGGTCGGACAGCAGCAGCACCTCGACGCCGCGAGAGTCGAGCAGCTCGGCGAACGCATCGTGTTCCTCCTGGGCCCGTGCGACCCAGGGCAATCCGTCGAACAGCAGGTCGTCGTTGTTCCGCGGCGTGAGTCGGCGCAGTTCGGCGCCGGGTCGGTGCACGATGACGACCCGCAGTGTGCCCACTTCGGAATTGGAGCCCAGCCCGGTGCTAGTCACACCTAGCACGGTAACCCGGACCGTCACCTCAAGTATGGTTCAGGTTGTGCACACCCAAGAACTACTGCCCGGAGAACTCGCCAGTCGGGCCGGCGTGGCGATCTCGGCGCTGCACTTCTACGAGCGGCAGGGGCTGATCACCAGCAGGCGCACATCGGGAAACCAGCGCCGCTACAGCCGCGAGACCCTGCGGCGCGTCGCGTTCATCAGGATGTCGCATCGGCTGGGCATTCCGCTGGCGCGGGTGCGCGACGCGCTGGCCACGCTGCCCGCCGATCGGGTTGCGACCAGCCGCGATTGGGCGAAACTGTCCGCCGGCTGGCGCTCCGACCTCGACGACCGGATCCTGCATCTGCAGCGGCTGCGCGACAACCTCGCCGAGTGCATCGGCTGCGGCTGTCTCAGCTTGCGCAGTTGCGCGCTGTTCAATCCCGATGACGTGCTCGGTACGCAGGGCCCCGGAGCCGTCCGCCTGTGAATCGAACAGTAGTGCGATAGAATGCCGGTCGTGGCGATCGCGGTCCAAGAGTCGTTGTTCGAATGCAACGATCGCAGGCTGCTCGGCAACGGAGCCTGGATCGACATTCGCTCCGGCTGGCTGACCGGTGCCGACGAGTTGCTGGACGAACTGCTCGCGGCGGTCCCGTGGCGAGCCGAGCGCCGCCAAATGTACGACCGGGTCCTCGATGTGCCCCGGCTGGTGAGCTTTCACGATCTCAGCGTCGAGGATCCGCCGCATCCGCAGCTGGCCCGGCTGCGCCGCCGGCTCAACGATATCTATGCCGGCGAACTCGGCGAGCCGTTCACCACCGTCGGCCTGTGCTGGTACCGCGACGGATCCGACAGTGTGGCCTGGCACGGCGACACCATCGGCCGAAGCAGCGCCGAGGACACCATGGTGGCGATTGTCAGCCTTGGCGCCACCCGCACCTTCGCGTTACGGCCCCGCGGCGGTGGGTCGTCGTTGCGGCTGCCGCAGGCTCACGGCGATCTGCTGGTGATGGGCGGCTCATGCCAGCGAACGTGGGAACACTCGGTGCCCAAGACATCGGCCAGCACCGGCCCCCGGGTCAGTATTCAGTTCCGGCCCAGGGACGTTCGGTAGAAGTCAGCCTTTGACCGCGGCAACCGATTTGACCAGCAGGTCGCGGGCCCGATTGGTGTCGACGGGCGTCGCGGCGGGCTGGCCCTGGACCGTCACCGGGTTCGCGGTGATGATCACCTGGTAATCGCCGAAATGCGCGGTGTAGTTGTACAGTTCGCCGCCGCGCGGCTTTCCCTGCACCGTTGTTTCCAGGACACGGTGAACGCCCAGGGTGTGCGTCCCGTCGATCTGCGGCGCGTCGACGACCTCGATGAGACCGTGCACCTTGCCCCCTTCGAAACCTACCTTCCGGCAGTTTCGAGTCGGGTCTTCGAACGGCACCGGCGCTGAGGTCTGCACTGCCATGGCGATGAAGCGGTTGCCGTTACCTTCGGCCTCCACCGCGGCCATGTTGCCCTGCAGGCCCAGGGGCATGTCCTCGCCGACTACGAACGACGAGCAGTCGGGTGGGTCGAACTTCAATCCCGGCGGAAGCTTGTGCGTCGATAAAACCTTGGGATCGATTGCGGTCTTCGGGACGTCCTTGATCTTGTATTCCGGGCCGAAGATGGACTTCACCTGGGAGATCTTCGTGATATCGGCGGAAACGGGGGCCTCCGACGATCCGTGAGACGAGCACGCCGCCAATAGGCAGACACTTCCGATCGCTACCGCCATCCGCATCATCGGGGTCAATCTAACGCACCGCCGTCAGCCACGTACGACAGACACCGTTTTCACCAGCAGGTCGGCCGCGAACTGCGGGGTCAGCCCCGGATGCGGTGCGCCGGGGTCGCTGATCAGCGTGGTGAATGCGTAGTAGTCGCCAAGGTAGGCGATGAATGTACTTGCCCGGGAACCGATTTCATTGCCCCCTTCGACCGATGTGGTGATCTCGGTGATCATTCCGAGCGTCTCGGCGGCATCGACGTGGGGCGGATCGACGATGTGGACACGGGCGGTGGCGCGCGCACCGGTCATGATCCACTGCCGGCACTGGGCGACCAACGACTGGTCCAGCGTCAGCGGGCCCGACGGCGCGGCCACCACCACCGCGTACACGATCCCGCCCGCGCCGGAGCCCGAAATCCCTTGTGCGGATTGCCCGTGACTGCCGGCCGGGTCGGCCAGCACAGCACAGCGCGCAGGGGTCGCTGCGCCATTGCCGCCGAGACCCCAGATCGCCGGCGGCGCGACCGCGCCCGAAACCGCGGTCACCTCGTAGCCGGGCGGCAATTCCCGTCGTAGCCGCCGGATGTTGGCGGGGTCGACGTGGCCGGCCGCCGCGATGCCCGACGGCGCCGCCGGATGTTCAGGCGCGTGACCGCATGCGACGAGGAGCAGGGCCATCGCCGCAGTGACCCAGAGCCGCATGCTAGCCGACAGCCCGAATAACTTGGCGCGCAGTGTGTTTGATCTTGTTGATCATCTCGCGGCTGAGCGGAAGATCGCTTGGATCGGGTACGTCGATGACGGTGGTGACCACCCCGACGTCGTCACGCTGCCAGAACGCACCGTAGTGGTCCATGATCGTGCGCATCGCCACGTTGTCGGCGAGCATCCGACCGGAGAACCGCTCCACCCCGTCGACCCGGGCGGCCACCGAGAGCGCAGCGATCAGAAACGACCCGATCCCGCGGCCCTGGTAGGCGTCACCCACAGTGAACGCGATCTCGGCGACGGCGGGATCGTGATCGTCGCGCACGAATCGGGCGTCCGCGACGGGGTTGCCATTCTCATCGGTCATCACCCAGACGAAGTGGTCGACATAGTCGACCTCGGCCAAGTAGTCCATCAACGCCGGGCTGGGGACGCGCGCCGACATGAACCGCCGGTAGATCGTTTCGCTCGAGAATTGCACGTGACCCTGCATCGTGCGCTCGCTGTCGCCGGGCAGCACGGGACGAAGCAGCAGTTCTGTGCCGTCGCGCATCCGCACTGGGATTGGCGTGAGAAAGGCGGCGAGCCGCTGGCGGACCGTGCGCACCAGCCGGTTCATGATCCCGGGGATGTGCACCAATCGCGCGAACCCGTCGTCGTCGCCGATCCAGCCGGTCAACAACTCGGTCGTGGTGACGGTCGCGGTCCGCGGGATGTGCCGCAGTAGGGCGATCTCGCCGACGATCGTGCCGGCCGACACTTCTTCGAGGGTGATCACGTCATCGTCTGCGACGTGCTTGATCTCGGCCGCGCCTGACGAGATGAGCAGGAAGGAAACCGCCTGCTCACCCTGCTGCATGAGGATCTGGCCCGCGGCCGCCTGCAACGGCTGCAGGCTGGCCGCCAGTGGCATCAAGTCCTCTGCCGGACATCCCTTGAAGATTTCCAGCGCGGCGAGTTCATCGGCGCGCAGCGCGGTCAGCTCGGTCACCATGCCGCCCCTGTCGCCGTCCGCCACGCGCCGAGTCGGCGACCCCCGGCCGCGGTCCGATGCTGCCAAGGTTATGGGCTTGGATCGTGTTGCAGCAAGGATTCGCGCCCCGGATGCGTGCCACCAGTCCCCCCGGTCCAGACTCACGGGATGGCAATCAGCGACGACGCATTGCAGGCCACCCGCAATCTGCTCGATCGCGAGGCCACCGTTCGCCATGGTTTCCTCGACGTGCTGGGTGAATCGGTGACCGCTGAGGTCCCCACGCTGGCTCAGCGGGCAATGAACAGCCCGCTGGTCGCTTCCGTGTACGAACGACTGTGGCGCCCGGTGGCGTTCTACGTTGCCAGCGGCGTCACCACCAGCGCTGAGCAACGCCGCGCCGCGGATGCCTTGCGGTTGTCGAGTGCACATCGATTGCTCGATATCGCCTGTGGCCCAGGGAATTTTACTAGCCGTTTGGCGCAGCGACTGCCCGACGGCGGCCTTGCGGTCGGGTTGGACATCTCCGAGCCGATGCTGACTCGCGCCGTGCTGGACAACAGCGGGCCTCGCACCTGTTACCTCCGCGGCGATGCGGGCACGCTGCCGTTCGGGGATGAAACGTTCGACGCCGTCTGCTGTTTCGGTGCGCTCTACCTGATGCCCGAGCCGTTTCGGGTGGCCCGCGAGATGGTGCGGGTGCTGCGGCCGGGCGGACGGGTGGCGATACTGACCAGCTACGCCGGCCAAGCGCCCCCCGTCCGGCACGCGATGACCGCGGGTGCCCGCGTCATCGGGCTGCAGATGTTCGACCGGCACGCGTTCGTCGACCTGTTCACCTCGTCGGGCCTCACCGATGTGCAGCAGCAGACCCAACGCTCCCTTCAGTTCGTCACCGCCGGCAGACCCGGGTGATGGTCAGATTATCGAATAGAAACCCTCTTCGGCCAGATGAACGGCGCGCGCTCCGCCGGCGGCCAACGCGTGCGATTTGAACACGTGCGCTGCCGCACTCGGCTGGTGTCGGGCCGGGACGAACTTGCAGTTCAGCTTGGGCGGACGGCGCCGACCCCAGAGCAGCACGTCGGTCGTGCTGTCATGGCGGGCGCCCCGCACCAGTCGGCGGACCGCCTCGCTTTTGACCATCACGTCCGTTGCGACGGCGAGCATGTGCGGGCGGGGCTGCATGCCCGTGCGACTGGGACCCGCCAGGGTGCTGACCCTGCCGCCGAGGATCCGGATCGGCCGGTCATCAACGCCGTCTGCGGCCACGGCGACGCTGACATCCCACCCCGACATCGCCCGATCGAAAATCAGCCCGCCGATCGACGTCACCGCGTCGGTGATGCTCGCCGCCACCACCTGGAATTGATACCGGTCAAGGTCCTCGGCTGCCGGACGCGGCGATGACGCGCCGCGCGGATGAGCCGGGCTGTGCAGTTGTTGGAGCGGGCTGGCGGGAGCTGCCACGTGTTGTCCATTCGACGGGTTGCACCATATCTGGCTGACACTACGAATATAGAGTAGCCTGGAGTCGAACAAAAACCTAGCTGACCGCCGGGATCTGCTTTGACACCAAACCCGCGGGTAAACGGCCGCTACACTGCCGGCATACAAAAGAGACGCAAACCCAATCCCGACCAGCGCCGCCGCGAGCTCTGCGACGCGGCGATCCAATTGCTGGCCGACGACGGCGCCAAGGGCCTGAGCCATCTGAAAGTCGACGCACGCGCGGGCGTTCCCGACGGCACGACCTCGTTCTACTTCCGCACCCGCTCGGCGCTGCTGCACGCGGTCGCCGAGCGGATGGTCGAACTCGACCTGGCCGTCTTGCAAGCGGTCGCCGACAGCCCGGGCCTCGCGGATGGTGCGTCGGCCTCCACCCTGGCAAAAGTGGTCATCCAAACCGGCCAAGAGCCACAGCTCAGCCGGACCAGGGCGCGCTACGAACTCACCATGCAGGCCACCCGCGATCCCGCGATTGCCGCGACCCTGCAGCGCGCCACCGACGCCTTCACCAAGCTGCACCATGACATCCTGGTGCAGCTACTGCCGCACGGCGCCGACCTGGCCCCCGACGTCGTCGACGATCTCAGCAACGTCACGCTGACGTTCATCAACGGGCTGTTACAGCGGTTCGCCCACGGCGACCGGATCATCGACAGCCCCGAACAGTTCGACGCCGTGCTGTCGGCGATCGTCGCCGGCGTCTTGAGCAGCGATCAGCAGGGCCGACTCACCCACAACGGTGCCGTGCTGCAACCGAGCCGCAGGCGATCATCGCCGCGCTAAACCACCGGGTCTTGTCCTCCGCGGCCGCGTATGGTTCTCTACGACAATAGAGTTAATCAGCCGCGGGTAAGCGGGCGGGCGCGGTTCTTTTAAGCAGAAAGTACAAATCACCCGAACCGCCTCAGACGCTGACACACTGGCGGCATCGACTTCGTACACGCGGCGCACCCGGGTGTGGAAGTCGTGGCGAAAGGCGAGATTTCGTGACGATCAGCACCGACCCAGACGTCCAAGACGTTTACTACGACCCCTACGACGTCGCCCTCAACGCCGACCCCTATCCGACGTTCGGGCGGCTGCGCGAAGAGGCGCCGCTGTACTACAACAGCCAACACGACTTCTACGCGCTGAGCCGGTTCACCGACGTCGACAAGGGTCTGGTCGACCACGGGACGTTCAGTTCAGCGCGGGGCATCATCCTGGAGTTGATCAAGGCCAATCTCGACATCCCGCCGGGCCTGCTGATCATGGAGGACCCGCCGATCCACGACATCCACCGCAAGCTGCTGGCCCGGATGTTCACCCCGCGCAAGATCGCCGCGCTCGAGTCGCAAATCCGCGACTTCTGCGCTCAGTCGCTGGATCCACTGGTCGGCACGGGGCGCCTCGACTTCGTCGGCGACCTCGGCACCCAGATGCCGATGAAGGTGATCAGCATGCTGCTCGGCATCCCGGAAGACGATCAGGAATTCATCCGCGACCAGACCAACGCGCAGATGCGCACCGAAGCCGGCAAACCCATGAACCACGAACACGGCTTGGCCACCGGCGAGATCTTCGCCGCCTACATCGATTGGCGCGCCACCCATCCCTCCGACGACATCATGACCGAGCTGCTCAACGTGGAATTCGTCGACGACACCGGCACTACCCGCCGGCTGACCCGCGACGAACTGCTGATCTATCTCAACGTGGTCGCCGGCGCCGGCAACGAGACCACCACCCGGCTGATCGGTTGGGCCGGAAAGGTTCTCGCCGAACACCCCGACCAGCGCCGCGAACTGGTCGACAACCCAGAACTGATACCGCAGGCCATCGAAGAACTCCTGCGCTTCGAGCCGCCGGCCCCGCACGCGGCCCGCTATGTGACCCGCGACACCACCTTCCACGGCCAGACCGTGCCCGCAGGTGCCACGATGATGATGCTGATCGGCGGCGCCAACCGCGACCCGCGCCAATTCGGCCCGGACAGTGAAGAATTCAACATCCACCGAACGCCTCGGCAGCACTTGGCCTTCAGCGTCGGCACCCACTTCTGTCTCGGCTCGGCGCTGGCGCGACTCGAAGGACGAATCGCCATCGAAGAGATCCTCAAACGCTTCCCGGAATGGGAGGTCGACCTGTCGAACGCCAAGCTCAGCCCGACGTCGACGGTGCGGGGATGGGAGTCGATGCCGGCCCGGACGCCATGAAACTCGCTTCCCGTCGATGCGGGCAGCATGCTCAAGTAGGAACAACACCGACGGGAGACAGCCATGCCTGAGTACGACTACGAACAAATGAAGAGGGACGCCGAGCCGCTGATCAAGTTCGAGAAGGACGTCAAGAACAGGATCGCCTACATCACCTTCGACCGTCCCGAGGCGCAGAACGCAACCACGTTGGGCATGCGTCAGAACTACGCCGACCTGATCCACAAGTGCAACGTCGACGACGACGTCAAGGTTGTCGTGATCCGCGGCGAGGGAGAGGATTTCGGCAGCGGCGGGGACCTGCCCGAGCAACGTCCGATGCTGGAGAATCCGGGCCTACCGCTGCTGCATGAGGTGGCCATCAACGACGAAGACGTCAAGTACCCGCCGGGCGGTTCCTACCGGTATCTGTCGACCGTCACCGACTTCTACGCCAAGGCGCGCGCCGGGAACCGCCCGCTTCAGGAGCTTCGCAAGATCAGCATCATCGAAGCCAAGGGCTACTGTTACGGTTGGCACTTCTACCAGGCCGGCGACGCCGACCTGGTGATCTCCTCCGACGACGCTCTGTTCGGGCACCCGGCCTTTCGGTACGTCGGCTGGGGGCCCCGGCTGTGGTGGTGGGCCGAGACCATGGGCTTGCGCAAGTTCTCCGAAATGCTTTTCACCGGAAGGCCGTTCAGTGCCAAGGAGATGTACGACTGCGGCTTCGTGAACAGCGTCGTGCCGCGCGAGAAGCTGGAAGAGGAAACGTTGAAGTACGCGACAGCGTGCTCGCGCTCTCGTCCGACCGACACGGTCGCGGTGCAGAAGACGTTTCTTGAGCTCTACAAGCAGCACAAGGGCGAATACTTCGGCAGTCTGCTCACCGGGATGGTCGAAGGCATGTTGCCGCTGATCCAAAACGACGCGCAAGAGGTAGACCTCACCGAGGGCACCTTCGAAAAGGGCCTCAACAACGTCGTCAAAGACAACGACATGAACTTCCCGCCCGAGTGGCGGCTCAGCCGCTCGGGGCGCAACAAGCCCTGACGTCTCGGGGTAGTCCATGTCGGCACTGACCGGAATCCGGATCGTCGAGCTGGCCGAAGCGGTTGCCGGGGAATACTGCGGGAAGCTGCTCGCGGACTTCGGCGCCGAGGTCATCAAGGTCGAGCGCCCGGGTTGCGGTAGCCCCACCCGGACGATGGCCCCGATCGTCGGCGGGCCTCTTGAGGGCCACGAGCCCGAGCGCAGTGCGCTGTTCGCGTACCTGAACACCAACAAGCGTTCCGTCGGGCTCGACGTGACCTCGGCGGACCAGATCGAGCTGCTGCACCAGATCATCGCCACGGCCGACGCGGTCATCGACGACCACGCGCCGTCGTGGGCCGAGACGGTCGGGGTATCAGCGCGCGACGTCGCGGACCGGCACCCAGGCGTGGTGTTCTGTTCGATCACCCCTTACGGCGCGACGGCGCCGCCGGAGTCGCACGATGCCAAGAGCCTCAACGTCTTCCACAGCAGCGGATGGGGTTATCACACACCCAGCCATGCCGACCCCGCCAAGCCGCCGTTGAAGGGACCCGGCCGTTTCCTCGCCGACTACGAGGCGGGTCTCGACGCGGCGCTGTGCGTGGCGTCGTCGTTGTTCTGGCATCTGCACACCGGGCGGGGCCAGTTCATCGACGTGTCACAGCAGGCCGTCCTGGTATCGCGGGCCGACTGCATCCTGGGCCGGTTCATCACCGGAGAGGTCGCGCCACAGCATGCCCGCGACGATTACGACCAGCTGGGTCCGGCCTCCTTCTTCGCGTGCGCGGACGGCTTCGTCTACCTCTACATGACCAGCCACAACCACTGGCTCGGCCTGAAAAAACTTATGGGCCAACCAGACTGGCTCGACGCATTCGACGACGACTGGCTCGAGTTCTCGGTCACTCCGGAAAAGGTGGCCACATTTCAACAAGGCTTCGCCGAGTGGGTCCGCGGCCTGAACAAGGACGCGGTATCCGACGAGGCCCAGCGATTGGGCGTCCCGCTGGTCCCCGTCAAAAGTGCTGCCGATCTGAAGAATTCGACCCAGTACCGTCACCGCGGCTTCTTCCAAGACGTCACCCATCCGGTGCTGGGCGGCGCGGCGTATCCCACCGTCGGATACCTGCTGAGTGCGTCGCCGGCGGGCATCGCCAGCCCGGCGCCCGCCCTGGGCCAACACACCACCGAGATCGTGACCGGCATCGAGGAGCCGCGCTCGCCGCCGACGGTGAAGCACCCACAGCTCAAACCGCCGAAAGTGTTGCGCGGCGGCCCATTACAAGGAGTTCGCGTGGTCGAGCTGACCAAAGTGTGGGCCGGCCCGTACACCGGCAAGCTTCTCGCGTTCCTCGGCGCCGAAGTGATCAAGGTGGAGAGCTCGGCCAATCCCGACGAGATGCGCGCGTACGGCGGCACCGACATCAACCACGCCCCCTACTTCCTGTCCATCAACCCGGAGGTGCTCAGCGTCGAGTTGGACCTCAAGTCACCGGCGGACATGGACCGGCTCCGCGACCTGATCACCCACAGCGACATCGTGATCAACAACCTGCGGCCCGGGGCGATGGAGCGGCTGGGGCTCGGCTACCAACAGCTGCGAGCGATCAAAGACGACGTCATCTCGGTCTCGATCAAGATGTGGGGCAACGACGGGCCGCTGGGCCATCAGACCGGATACGCGCCGTGCTTCGCCGCGTTGGCCGGGATCGCTTCGCTGGTTGGCTATCCGGGCGGCCCGCCGCAGGGCACCAGCATGCGCTACGGGGATTCGACCGTCGGCGCGGCCGCGGCCTTCGCCGCCGTCGCGGCGTTGCTGCATCGCGCCCTCACCGGCGAAGGGCAGTTCGTCGACGTGTCGGCGGTGGAGACGCTGTCGTCGATGATCGGCGATTGTCTGCTTGAACAGGAGCTGACCGGTACGCAACTCGTTCCCGAAGGCAACCGCCATCCCGCTATGTCCCCGCACAACTGCTATCCCTGTTCGGGCGGCGACTGGATCAGCATTGCCGTGGCTGACGACACGCAGTGGCGCCAACTGTGCGACGTCCTCGGTGCTGCGGCGCTCGTCGACGACGCGCGTTATGCCACCATCGGCGAGCGACTCAACCACACCGACGCGCTCGACGCAGAAATCGGTCGGTTGACCAGCGGCCACGACGCAGGTCGGCTGGCGGAGCGGCTCCAAAGCGTCGGGGTGCCCGCAGCCAAAAGCGCGACATCCCTTGACGTCATCAGCGACCAACTGCTCTGGGACAGGGAGTTGTATCGTTTCGTCAGCGATCATCGCGAAGGACAACGGCCGATACTCGCAGCGCCGTGGCGCATGTCGGCCGCTGCGGCCGAGATCGCCCGCGGTGCTCCCGATCTC
>DASQRI010000016.1:0-11274 GCA_035642975.1 Mycobacterium sp. | reverse complement strand
CGGAATGCTTTGAATGGGTGGACAAGTCGAAGTCGGTCCGGTTCGCGACACCTTCCAGTTCGCCCCATGGGTTGCCCGCGAAGCCGAACTTGTACTCGATGTCGACGGTCCGGTCGGAGTAGTGCGACAGCTTCTCTTTGGGGTGCTCGAAGAGCCGCAGGTTCTCCGGATCGATGCCGAGATCGACGTACCAGGCCAATCGGGTGTCGATCCAGTACTGATGCCACTGGGCAGCGGTCGACGGCTCGACGAAGAACTCCATCTCCATCTGCTCGAACTCGCGGGTGCGGAAGATGAAGTTGCCCGGTGTGATCTCGTTGCGGAAGCTCTTGCCGATCTGGCCGATGCCGAACGGCGGCTTGCGGCGCGACGTCGTCACCACGTTGGCGAAGTTGACGAAAATGCCCTGTGCGGTCTCGGGACGCAGATAGTGCAGCCCCTCCTCGGTTTCAATCGGACCGAGATACGTCTTGAGCATCATGTTGAACTCGCGCGGCTCGGTCCACTGGCCCGGCTCGCCGGTCTCCGGGTCGCGGATGTCGGCGAGCCCGTTGGGTGGCGGATGGCCGTGTTTGGCCTCGTAGGCCTCGATGAGGTGGTCGGCGCGATAACGCTTGTGGGTGATCAGCGACTCGACCAGCGGGTCGTGGAAGACCTCGACGTGTCCAGAGGCGACCCATACCTCGCGCGGCAAGATGATCGACGAGTCCAGGCCGACCACGTCGTCACGACCGGTGACCACCGCGCGCCACCACTGCCGTTTGATGTTCTCTTTGAGCTCGACGCCCAGCGGGCCGTAGTCCCACGCCGATTTGGTGCCGCCGTAGATTTCCCCGGCGGGATAGACCAGGCCACGCCGTTTAGCGAGGTTGGCGACGGTGTCGATGACGGACGCCACGGGGTGATGACTCCTGTCTGTCGATACGCGGACGATCTAGCCGGCCCACACGCCGGTGAGCATCGCTCATCGTAGCGATCGACCCCGCGCTCTTTGACATGCGTGATTATGCATGTGACAGTGGAAGCAGTCGGTAATGATTCCCAGCCGCCGGCTCGAAAGTGACGGTCATGTCCCCCGCAACATCAACCGAGCCCGACGACGACCTCGGCTCCGGTTTGGTTGAAAGCCATGAGCACGGCGTTTCTGACTTCGTCGACCTCCCGGCGCCGCCGCCGCGGGAAATTCTGGACGCCGCCGGCGAGCTGCTGCGGGCGCTGGCCGCGCCGGTGCGGATCGCGATTGTGCTGCAGCTGCACGAGTCCCAGCGCTGCGTGCACGAGCTCGTCGACGCGCTGGGCGTGCCGCAGCCGCTGGTCAGCCAGCACCTGAAGATCCTGAAGGCCGCGGGCGTGGTCACCGGGGAACGGTCCGGACGCGAAGTGCTCTACCGGCTGGCCGATCATCACCTGGCCCATATCGTGGTCGACGCCGTCGCGCACGCCGGCGAGGACAAGCCATGACTCACGCCGGCGTCCGGTCCACCCGGCAGCGGGCGGCGATCTCGACTCTGCTGGAGACGCTCGACGACTTCCGCTCGGCCCAAGAGTTGCATGACGAGCTGCGGCGCCGAGGCGAGAACATCGGCCTGACCACCGTCTACCGCACGCTGCAGTCCATGGCGGCGGCGGGCATGCTCGACACGTTGCGCAACGACACCGGCGAATCGGTCTATCGGCGGTGCTCCGACCACCATCACCATCACTTGGTGTGCCGCAACTGCGGGTCGACTGTCGAGGTGGGCGACCACGAGGTCGAGGCGTGGGCGGCGGAGGTCGCGACCAAACACGGGTTCTCCGACGTCAGCCATACCATCGAAATCGTCGGCACCTGCTCGGACTGCCGCCGCTGAATTCAGCTGGTCAAGGTGCGACGGATCTCGGCGCCCTTGTCGAGCACCATCAGGATCAGCGTGCGCAGCGCGTCATCGCTGAGACCACCGCCGGGAAAGTTGTAGCGCTGCATCACGTCTGCAGCCTTGCCGGAGTTGCGTTTGACCCCCGCTTCGGCAGCCTTCTCCACCAATGAGACCGACCCCAGCAGAGTGCTCTGCGATTGCGCGGTGACGCAGTCACGAATCTTCTTGGTAAGCACCAGATCCCACGCGATAATCTGGGTCAGCGACACCAGGTCGAGACCGTCGGTGATGGTCACGACCCGCAACGATGCGATGGTGCCGCCGTGACGCACGGTCAGCGCGCCGTCGGATTCCTCATCGATGGGTAACACCTCGGAGAGCACGTTGAGCAACTGTTGCTGCAAGGAAGGCATCAGGCCGTTCCGAACCGTCGATGCCGTGATGCGTACTCTTCGCAGGCGGCCCACAGATCGCGGCGATCGTAATCGGGCCAGAGTTTGTCCTGAAAGATGTACTCAGCGTACGCCGCTTGCCACAGCATGAAGTTGCTGGTCCGCTGCTCGCCCGAGGTCCGCAACAGCAGATCCACGTCGGGAATGTCCGGCCGGTGCAGGTGCCGGGCCACAGTCGCCTCGGTGACCCGCTCGGGGTCGAGCCTGCCCGCAGCGGCTTCGCGTGCGATATCCCGTGCAGCTTCGGCGATTTCGGTACGGCCACCATAGTTCACGCAGTAATTCACGGTGATCACGTCGTTGCTGTTGGTCATTTCCTCCGCGATCGCCAACTCGTTGATGACACTGCGCCACAGGCGTGGTCGTGAGCCCACCCAGCGTATCTTCACGCCCATCTCGTTGAGGTTCACCCGACGGCGCCGCACCACGTCGCGGTTGAATCCCATCAGGAAGCGCACTTCGTCGGCGGAACGCTTCCAGTTCTCGGTCGAGAATGCGTAAAGGCTGAGCCACTTGATCCCGATTTCTATTGCGCCGCAGACGATGTCGATGACCACTGCTTCGCCCATCTTGTGGCCTTCGACGCGGGTCAGTCCGCGCTGGGTGGCCCACCGGCCGTTGCCGTCCATCACGATGGCGACGTGATTGGGTCGCTGGTCCACCGCGATCCGCGGAGCGGCCGCCTTGGAGATGTGCTGCGGCGGCCGGCGCGGGCCGCCGTCCGGCGACGGCGGCAGCTCGGGAAAAACCACCGGCCAGGTGGACTTGTCAGGGAAGACCGGATAGTTGTCGGGCGCCGGAGCGAGCTGCGGGAAGTCGGTGAGCTTCCGCTTGCGCTCAGCCCTGCGCTCTGAGCGGCTCACCCGGCTCGTCTCCATGGGGCACATCCTGCCTGATCAGAGCTATGCGACGGTCGAGCAGGCTTGGATCTACCAGGTCGACGCGCCTTATCCGCTCGACCAGCGGCAACGTCCGCAGCTGGCGCTCCAGATGCCATTGCAGGTGGGCGGCCACCAATCCGCTGACGTGGCTGCGGGCCGATTGCGGCGCGGTCTCCGCGGTCTCCCAATCGCCGTCGCGCAGCGCCGACATCAGATCCAGCGCACCCAGTGGCGGCGTCGTCGCCCCGGCCGGGCGGCAGTATCCGCAGACGCTGCCGCCTGCGGCGATGTGAAATGCCCGGTGCGGGCCCGGCGTGCCGCAGCGGGCGCATTCGGTCAGCGCCGGGGCCCACCCGGCGATGCTCATGGCGCGCAGCAGATAAGCGTCCAGTACCAGCTCGCGGGGTCGGCGGCCGTCGGCCACCGCGCGCAGCGCCCCGACCGTGAGTCGGTGCAATTCCGGGGCCGGCGCCCGCTCCTCACCGGCGAGGCGCTCGGCGGTTTCCAGCATCGCGCACGCACAGGTGTATCGGCCGTAGTCGCTGACGATGTCGGTGGCGAACGCGTCGAGCGAGACAACCTGCGTGACGATGTCCAGGTTGCGGCCCGGGTGCAGCTGGACGTCGATATGCGCGAACGGCTCCAGCCGCGCGCCGAACTTGCTGCGAGTGCGGCGTACACCCTTGGCCACCGCGCGGACCAGCCCGTGGTCGCGGGTGAGCAGGGTGACGATCCGATCGGCTTCGCCGAGCTTGTGCTGGCGCAACACCACCGCACGATCCCGGTACAGCCGCATGGATACCAGTTTGTCACCGAGCTGCGACGGCGCCTCATGCACGCGCCGATAATCTCTGTACCGATGAGTAAAGCGCCCGCCTCCCGCTTCCCCACCCTGACCGACCAGCTCTATCAGCTGGCCAGCGGTGAGGTGACGTCCGACGAGCTGGTCCGCCGCTCGCTGCACGCCATCGACATGAGCCAGTCGACGCTGAACGCCTTCCGCGTGGTGCTCACCGAGTCGGCGCTGGCCGACGCGACCGCGGCCGACCGGCGGCGCGCCGCCGGGGACACTGCACCGCTGCTGGGTGTGCCGATCGCGGTCAAAGACGACGTCGACGTCGCCGGGGTGCCGACCTTCTTCGGCACCGCCGGACAGGTCCGGCCGGCCACCCAGGACGCCGAAGTCGTTCGCCGGCTGAAGGCGGCCGGTGCGGTGATCGTCGGCAAGACCAACACCTGCGAGCTGGGCCAGTGGCCGTTCACCAGCGGACCCGGATTCGGCCATACCCGCAATCCGTGGTCACGCAGGCACACCCCGGGCGGGTCGTCGGGCGGTAGCGCAGCCGCGGTGGCCGCCGGCCTGGTCACCGCGGCGATCGGCTCCGACGGGGCCGGCAGTGTGCGCATCCCGGCCGCCTGGACGCATCTGGTGGGCATCAAACCCCAGCGCGGGCGGATCTCGACCTGGCCGCTGCGGGAAGCGTTCAACGGCATCACCGTCAATGGCGTGCTGGCCCGCACGGTCGCCGATGCGGCGTTGGTGCTCGACGCGGCGTCCGGCAACGTCGACGGCGATCTGCACAAGCCGCGACCGGTGACGGTATCCGACCACGTGGGCACTGCTCCCGGGCCGCTGCGGATTGCGCTGTCAACGGGGTTCCCGTTCACCGCATTTCGAGCCCGCCTGCATCCGGAAATCGAGGCGGCGCTGAACTCGGTGGGCGATCAACTTCGACTGCTGGGCCACAGCGTGGTTTCGGGCAACCCCGACTACGGGCTGCGGCTGTCGTGGAACTTCCTGTCGCGTTCCACCTCCGGGCTGCTCGAGTGGGCCGAGCGGTTGGGCGACGGTGTGGAGCTGGACCCGCGCACGATGTCCAATATGCGGGTGGGGCGGGTGCTTTCGGAGTCAATACTGCGTGCCGCCCGCGCACACGAAGCCGCCGATCAGCGTCGGGTGGGTTCGATTTTCCGGATCGTGGACGTCGTGCTGGCACCGACGACCGCGCAGCCGCCGCCACTGGCACACGCTTTCGACAGGCTGGGCGGCTTGGGCACCGACCGCGTGATGATCGCCGCCTGCCCGGTGACCTGGCCGTGGAATGTGTTGGGATGGCCGTCAATCAACGTCCCGGCCGGTTTCACCTCAGAAGGCTTGCCGATCGGCGTGCAGCTGATGGGCCCGGCCCACAGCGAGCCACTACTGGTTTCGCTGGCCGCCGAATTGGAGGCGCTCGGCGGCTGGGCGGCCAAGCAGCCGGCAGTGTGGTGGAACACCGGCACGGACGGCCCGCCGATCTCCAGCGTCGGCAGCGAGCTCGATCGATAAATCAGCCTTAAGGAAGGGACTTTCACGGGTGACGGGCTACTGGACGTGTCCATTTACCGGGCATACCGGCTTCGGCTATGGCCCGCCGATGCCACACCGAAGATGCTGTGCGACAAGTTGACAGCCAACATGAGCCACCGCCAGTGGCGGGACTGGGTATCACCCGATATCGGCTATCGAACCCTGTGCCCGGGACTGCCCATCGCGCCCGACTGATCAGCGAGGGCACGCTCAAAAGCCAAGCCGACCAAGCTGTTTGGGGTCACGCTGCCAGTTCTTCGCGACCTTGACCCGCAGATCAAGGTAGACGTTGGTGCCCAGCAGTTTCTCGATCTGGCCGCGCGCAGCGGTACCCACCTGGCGCAGCCGTGTCCCGCCTTTGCCGATCACGATGCCCTTCTGGCTGTCTCGCTCGACGTAGAGAATGGCGTGCACGTCGATCAGGTCATCGCGCCCCTCGCGCGGACTGACTTCGTCGATAACCACCGCCAGCGAATGCGGCAGCTCGTCGTGCACGCCCTCCAGGGCGGCTTCCCGGATGAGCTCGGCCATCAGAACCTCTTCGGGTTCATCGGTCAGCTCGCCGTCGGGATAGTAAGCCGGCCCCGGCGGCAACGCGGCGACCAGTACATCGATCAGCACGTCGATTTGCTCACCGGTCACCGCCGAGACCGGGACGATCTCGGCGGATTCGCCGACCAGCTCGCTCACCGACACAAGCTGCGCGGCCACCTTGTCTCTGGGCACCTTGTCGATTTTGGTGACGACGACAACCAATGTCGTTGTGGGAGCCACGGATCGGATCTGCTCGACGATCCACCTGTCCCCCGGCCCGATCGCCTCGTCGGCGGGTATGCACAAACCGATGGCGTCGACTTCGCTGTAGGTGTCGCGGACTAAGTCGTTGAGCCGCTTACCCAGCAGGGTGCGCGGCCGATGCAGGCCGGGAGTGTCGACCAGGATGATCTGGAAGTCGTCCCGGTGCACGATGCCCCGGATCGTGTGCCGGGTGGTCTGCGGACGGCTCGACGTGATCGCGACTTTAGCGCCGACCAGCGCGTTGGTCAGCGTCGATTTCCCGGTGTTCGGCCGCCCGACGAGACAGACGAAGCCGGAATGGAATTCAGTCATGGTTTCGACCTGCATCGTCGCCGGCGGGGCTCATGTGCGCCGCTCCTCCTCATCGCTTCGCTCTGCATCGTCGCCGGCGGGGCTCATGTGCGCCGCTCCTCCTCATCGCTTCGCTCTGCATCGTCGCCGGCGCGGCTCAGCAGTACGGTGCCGATTCGCACCCGCCCCCGATGATCCGGGCCGCCCTCGGCATGCAACAGCAGTCCATGCGACACCACTTCGGAACCGGGCAAGGGGACCCGGCCCAGCTCCAACGCGAGCAGACCGCCGACCGTGTCGACGTCGAGGTGCTCGTCGAATTCCACCCCGTACAGTTCGCCAACATCTTCGATCGGCAACCGCGCTGATACCCGAAACCGGTCCTCGCCCAGGTCTTCTACCGGAGCGACCTCGGCTGCGTCGTACTCGTCGGCGATCTCACCCACGATCTCTTCGAGCACATCCTCGATCGTCACCAGCCCAGCTATCGCGCCGTACTCGTCGACCAGCAGCGCCATGTGGTTACGATCGCGTTGCATCTCCCGCAACAGCGCATCCAGGGGCTTGGAGTCGGGCACGAACACCGCCGGGCGCATCACCTGCGCCACGGAGGTTTCACCGGCGGCCGAGTAATATGTCTGCTGGACAACGTCTTTCAGGTATACGACGCCGACGATGTCGTCGACGTTTTCGCCGATAACCGGGATGCGGGAGTGTCCGCTGCGCACCGCCAGCGCTATCGCCTGGTCGGCGGAGCTGTCATTTTCGATCCAGATCATCTCGGTGCGCGGCACCATCACTTCGCGGGCCGGCGTATCGCCGAGTTCGAACACGGACTGGATCATCCGGCGCTCGTCGGCGGCGACCACCCCACGTTGCTGGGCCAAGTCGACGACTTCGCGTAACTCGATCTCCGACGCGAACGGTCCGTTGCGAAACCCCCGACCGGGGGTGAGCATGTTCCCCAACACCACCAGGAGTCGGCTGATCGGGGCCAGCAAGACCGAAATCACCTGCAGCGGTAAGGCTGACACCAACGAAATCGAGTAGGCGTTCTGGCGGCCGAGGGTGCGCGGACCGACACCGACGACGACGAAGCTGATCACCACCATGGTCGCCGCGGCGGCGAACAGGCCCCATTCGCGGCTCAGGTTCCGGTAGAAGAAGGCGGCCAGCAGAACGGTCGCGGAGATCTCGCAGACGATCCGCAGCAGCACCACCAAGTTGATGTAGCGCGGCCGGTCGGTCATCACCTTGGCCAGCCGTAACGCGCCCGGCCGGTCGTCACGGACCAGTTCGTGCACTCGCGCCATCGACACTGTGCTGACCGCGGCGTCGATGGCCGCGAACAAGCCGCCCAGACCAATTAGCACGATCGCGCCGAACAGCGGAGCGGAGCTGCTCAATTGTCGAAATACCTTGATTTGTCCACCAACCCCCGGTCCCTCTCGATCTGGCGTTCCTGGCGGTAGGACTGGACTTGCTCGGCGACCCACTCCTCGAGCAGGCGGCGCTGCAAAGCGAACATCTCTTTTTCCTCGTCCGGTTCGGCATGGTCGTAGCCGAGGAGATGCAGCACGCCGTGGATGGTCAGCAGCGCCAACTCATGGGCAAGCGAATGGCCGGCTGCTACGGCCTGCTCGGCGGCGAATTCGGGACACAGCACGATGTCGCCGAGCATCGCCGGTCCCGGCTCGGGAGCATCGGGGCGACCGCCCGGCTCGAGCTCGTCCATCGGGAAACTCATCACGTCGGTCGGTCCGGGTAGGTCCATCCAGCGCATGTGCAGGTCGGCCATTGCCGCGGTGTCCAACAGCACCATCGACAGCTCCGCGGCCGGGTTGACGTCCATTCGGTCGATGACGTACCGCGCCACGCTGATTAATTCGGCTTCGGAGACGTCGAGCCCCGATTCGTTGGCGACTTCGATGCTCACGGGCGCCGCTCTCCCCCGCGAGCGGGAGGTGCCCCCACCTCATCGCTTCGCTCTGCATCGTCGCCGGCGCGACTCACGGCGCCGTCACCGGCGGCCGCGGGCGTCCGACGCTCGCCGCGCAGCCCGATTCATCGCGAGTCCGGGCTCCTCGTATCTCGCGTAGGCGTCCACGATTTCGGAGACCAGCCGGTGACGGACCACGTCCGCGCTGGTCAACTCCGCGACGTGAATGTCATCAATGCCGTCAAGGATGTCGACCGCCGCACGTAAGCCCGACCTGGCGCCACCCGGCAAGTCAATCTGCGTAACATCGCCGGTGACAACGACTTTGGAGCCGAATCCCAGGCGAGTGAGGAACATCTTCATCTGCTCGCCGGTGGTGTTCTGCGCCTCGTCGAGAATGATGAACGCGTCATTCAAACTGCGACCACGCATATACGCGAGCGGGGCGACCTCGATGACCCCGGAAGCCATCAGCTTCGGGATCAGTTCGGGATCCATCATGTCGTGCAGCGCGTCGTAGAGCGGACGAAGGTAGGGGTCGATCTTCTCGCTCAGTGTGCCGGGCAGAAAGCCAAGCCGCTCACCGGCTTCCACCGCAGGCCTGGTCAGGATGATGCGGCTGACCTGTTTGGTCTGCAACGCGTTGACCGCCTTGGCCATCGCCAGGTAGGTCTTGCCGGTGCCTGCCGGGCCGATTCCGAAGACGATGGTGTGCGCATCGATGGCGTCGACATAGCGCTTCTGGTTGAGGGTTTTGGGCCGAATCGTCTTGCCGCGGCGCGACAAGATGTCCAGGGTCAGCACTTCGGCGGGTGACTCGTTGCCGGTGCCGACCAACATGGCCACACTGTGGCGTACCACCTCGGGGGTCAGCGGCTGGCCGCCGGCGACAATCGCCACGAGTTCGGAGAGCACTCGTTCGGCGAGTGCGACGTCAGCGGGCTCACCGGTGAGTGTCACCGCGTTGCCGCGCACGTGCAGATCTGCGGCCAGAATGCGCTCGAGGGCGCGCAAGTTTTCGTCAGCGGAACCGAGCAGGCCCATGATGAGGTCGGGCGGAACGTCGATGCTGCTGCGAACCTGAGATGTCGACGAACCAGCAGCGTTGGTTTCGCGGGGCGTCACGTGGCTTCCGATGCCTGCTTTCTGCGGTCTGTTCAGCGGGTTAGCGTCTCGAGTCTACCGCCGCGCGGTAATCCGACCCAATAATTCAGCCGCTGCGTGAACGAGACTGCACGCCAGCCAGCAGCATGTCGAGCGCCCGGTGGAAGTCCGCGACGGCCGTGGACTGTTGGCTGGTCCGGGCCAGTGCCGCGAGCCGAGGATGTTCGGCACCGGCCAGCCGGCCGATCTGTGCCGCCACCGCGACCTGCTCCACATCCCGGTCGGGCCGCGCAAGCGGCCCCGCCAATTCCACCTGGGCGCTGCCCATCACCAGAGCGAGCACGGCTCGGAACGCAGCCAACAGATCGACGTCGGCAAGGCCGCCACGGGCGAGCGCCTCAACGAGTCGCTCGGCGGGGGCGTAACCCAACGGCGACACGGTGCGCCGGGTCAGGACCAGCGGCACGACGTTGGGGTGACTGCGCACGGCCTGCCACATCGCCGTCGCGACAGCTCGCGCGTCCTTCATCCAATCATGTGATGGCTCAGGTAATTTCACATCAGAAATCACAGCTTCGGCGACCAACTCCTCAAGCTGGCCGCGATCCTTTACGTAGTTGTAGAGCGTCATCGGCCCAGTGCCCAAGGCCGCGGCCAACGTCCGCATGCTCAAACCGCCGAGCCCGTCACTATCAACGATCGCCAACGCCTGCGCCGCAACCTCAGCGACGGTGAATCGTGCCCGCATGCCTTCTCAGCCTCCCACTCCTGCCACTTGACACGTACTGCGTACGTGAAATATAACACGTACATCGTACGTATTAAGGAGAGTGGATATGCGACCTGGCACGATAACATCGACGTCGTTCCGTTCGGCCGGCCAGCGCTGCAAGGCGTGGCTGACCCTGCCGGAAGGACCGGGACCACACCCGATCGCGGTTCTCGCACATGGCTTGGGCGCCAACCACACCATGGCGCTCGCTCGCTATGAGCAACACTTTGCCGAGTCCGGGATCGCCACCCTGGCCTTTGATTACCGGCACCTCGGCGAATCCGAAGGTCTGCCGCGACAGCGGTTGAGCCTGCGACACCATCGCCAGGACATCGGCGCGGCGATCGATTTCGCGCGGAGGTTGCCCGATGTGGATCGTGACCGAGTGGCGCTGTGGGGCACCAGCCTCGGGGCTATGCACGTCCTGCGGGTGGCGGCGAATCGAACCGACGTCGCGGCGGTGGTGGTGCAGTGCCCGATCGTGTCGGGCGCCGCGGCGCTGCGCCGGCTCGGACCCGCGGCGATGGTGCGGATGACACCCGCGATCATCGAAGACACCCTTCGCGTCGCGTTGGGTCGCGGTCGCCGGTATGTGCCGATCGTCGGGCCGCCTGGAAGCCTCGCAGCCGTAACCGTGCCCGGCGCGGAAGACGGCTGGTACTCCACGGTGGACCCCGACGGCGGTTTCGATAATCGGGTGGCGGCAGCGAACACCATCGGGATCGCACTGACGAGCGCCAAGCGCGCTGCACGCAACATCTGCGCGCCGTTGCTGGTCTGCGTGTCACGGCGGGAAACACTGATGGACCCGGTTCATGCTGAGGATGTCGC
>DASQRI010000015.1:0-4618 GCA_035642975.1 Mycobacterium sp. | reverse complement strand
GTAGCCGAATGCTCCGGAGATCGCGTCGCCGTCCTTGATCAGCTCGGTGATCGCGCACTCGGCGAACACCTTGATCCGGGCCTCGTAGTCACCGAGCTCGGCGTGGTCTTCCTGCTGCAGCGAGACGATCTTCTGCTGCATCGTGCGGATCAGCTCCAGGCCGGTGCGGTCGCCGACGTGTGCCAGCCGCGGGTAGGTGTGCCCGCCGAAGTTGCGCTGGCTGATCTTGCCGTCCTTGAGGCGGTCGAACAGCGCGCCGTAGGTCTCCAGCTCCCAGACCCGGTCGGGGGCCTCTTTGGCGTGCAGTTCGGCCATCCGCCAGTTGTTCAGGAACTTCCCGCCGCGCATGGTGTCGCCGAAATGGGTCGTCCAGTTGTCTTTCGGGTTGGTGTTACCCATCGCCGCGGCGCAACCGCCCTCAGCCATCACCGTGTGGGCCTTGCCGAACAGTGATTTGGACACCACCGCAACCTTGAGACCGCGTTCCCGCGCCTCGATGACCGCGCGCAAACCTGCGCCGCCGGCACCGATCACGACCACGTCGTAGGAGTGCCGTTCGACCTCAGTCATGAAACCCTCGCTCAGCTTATTTCCGCTATATCCTGAATTCGCTTATCAGCCAATGAATCTCAAGTCATGGATGGCGCCACTGGCCACCAGCGCGATGTAGAAGTCGGTCAGCATAAGGGTGCCCAGAGTGATCCAGGCGTACAGCTTGTGCCGGGTGTTGAGGTGACTGACCTGAGTCCAGATCCAGTAGCGCACGGGGTGTTTGGAGAAGTGCTTGAGCCGCCCGCCGGTCACGTGCCGGCATGAGTGGCAGGACAGCGTGTAGATCCACAGCATGATGACGTTGCCGACCATGATCACGTTGCCCAGGCCGAAACCGAAGCCGTGCGGGCCGGAGTCGGAGTGGAACGCGACGATCGCGTCGTAGCTGTTGATCACCGAGATGATGCCGGCGATGTAAAAGAAGTACCGGTGGGTGTTCTGGACGATCAACGGGAACCGGGTCTCGCCCGAGTAGTGCACACGAGGCTCGGCCACTCCGCAGGCGGTGGGCGACTGCCACACCGTCCGGTAGTAGGCGCCGCGGTAGTAGTAACAGGTCAGCCGGAACAGCAGCAGGAACGGCAGCGACAGCGCTGCGTACGGCAGCCACCACACATCCGGCAGGATTTGCGGCCAGAAGTCGCCTGCCGCACCGCAAGCCTTGCTGAGGCACGGTGAGTAGAACGGCGTCAGGTAGTGGTACTTCGGCACGAAGAAGTCGTCCTGCTGGAACGCGCGCGCCGTCGCGTAAATCACGAATGCGGCGAATCCCAGGTCGATCCGCAGCGGAGACAACCACCACCGGTCGGTGCGAAGCGTCTTCTGCGCTATGCGGGCACGCGTGGGTGAAAAGACGCCGGACGCAGGACGGTTCGTCGTGGGTGCGCTCATCTAGTGTTCCTCTTCGAACGGGCTGTCTGTCGAAGGGTACACAGAGAGAACGCCCTGCGTGCCGGGGGGCTTGGGTTGTCAGGAACGGCTGTGACCGCCGACACCTTCGTCGTCGACGTCGCGCCAGAACTCGCTGTCATATTGAGTATCGGGAATCGGGATCTTTTCCCCGGAATGCTCCGTGGCATGGCGGGCCAAATCCAGTTCGCCAGCGTCGATGTCGAGTAACTCGACGTCATTGATGATCCGCTCGACGTCGTTGACGACGCGCCGCATCGCCGGGGTGTCGCGGTATCGCGATCGCAACGACGTCACACACCGCCGCAGGCCTCCGATGAGCTCGTGCAGCTCGGCGAGTTCAGTAGTGCTCGACAACGGATCTCCCTGGAATAAAAGGTGTCATGGATCACAGTACGGCAACCGATTCTAGTCAGCAGAAGGCCGGCGCGTGAGGCAGATCACGCTCGGCAAGCGGGTCGCCGGCCGCGACTAGCCCGGGTGAATCGGCTCCAGCAAGCGGTGCGGTCGCCGCAGAGCCTGGGTGACCGGGTCGTCGCGCACGCCGCGGTCACGTGGCCGGTTTGGCGGATGCGTGACGAGGTCGATGGCGTCGGGAATTTGCCCGCACTCCGCGCAGACCCGGTCGGGTCCGATGCTGCCGCCGCAGTCTGCGTGCCGGTAGCCGCGCCGGTGCGACTGCTCGACGTAGTTGTCGTTGCCCCAGCTGACAAGCGACCAGATCGTTGGCCACAGCCGCAGGCCCTTGGGGGTCAACGTGTACTCGTCGCGTCCACGACCGCCAGCGGTCTTGGCCAGCACTCCCTCGCTTACCAGTAGTGAGAGCCGTTCGGCAAGAACGGCTTTCGGGATTCCGAGGTGAGCGCGAAAGTCGCTGAATCTGCGCACACCGTAGAACCCGTCGCGCACGATCAACAGCGTCCACCGCTCGCCGACGATCTCCAGCGATCGCGCGATGGGGCAATTCTCGGCGGCGTATTCGCGGGGAAGGGCCACATTCGCATCGTACCCTTGCGGGTTCGTTCACCGAACCATATACTTCAAAAAAGTTCGGTCAATGAACCATCGGAAGGCGCGTCGGATGAATGAATCGGAGGAAAGGCCGTGACCGGCTTTCACCGTGAGCAGCACGCCATGACCCGTATCGACATCGCTACCGGCGTGCCGTTTGACGAGTTCGTGGCCAAGTTGGAAGAGGCGGCGCCGCCGCTTGACCGCGCGGCGATGGAGCGGATCGCCGCAGCGGGCGGCAGCTGGGACGAGGTCCGCGCCGCGGTGGCCAAGAATGCGCCGAACGAGCTGATGATCTACGCCAAGATCGGCGGCACCGAGTTGCTGAGCCTGGCCGGCCATCGCACCCGGGCGATCGAGTATCTGATCGGCAATCACGTCATCGCCGAGACCATGTTTCGCCACGATCCGAAGGCACTGTTATACGCGCCGCTGCGCATGCTGGTCCACTCCGACGCCGACGGCAACGCGGTCTTCACGATGGACCAGCCCGGCCCGGCATTCGGCAGCCTGGGCATCGACGACGTGACCAAAGTCGGTGAGAGCCTTGACCGCAAGGTGGTCAACCTGCTTCGCGTCGTCGGGGTGGACGCCGAGCCGGCCTTCGCTCGATAGCGCAAATCCGGTGGAGCCGTTGGACTCCACCGGATTCGACTGCTCGCGAGAGTTCCGCGAACTACTTGGTGATCTCGATGCGCTGCGCCTGGGATCCGGCGTAAGCACCGGCCACCCGGACGGTCAGCACGCCGGCGTCGTAGGTCGCCGAGACAGCCTCACCGCTGACGTGCGCAGGCAGTTGGAACGACCGGCGGAACGATCCGTAGCGAACCTCGCGCAACGTGCGCCCGTCCTTCTCCTCAGCGTGCTCGTCGCGACGCTCGCGGTGGATGACCAAGCGGCCGTGGTCGACCTCGACGTTGACGTCCTTTTCGACGTCCACGCCCGGAAGCTCCAGCCGAACCACCGCGTCCTCGCCGTCCTTGGCGATCTCAGCGGCGGGGCTGAACCCGCTGGCTACCGGCTTGATCCATGCGGTCGTGGCGGCCGGTCCAAAGAAATCGCGCATCCAGCGGTCGACATCCGACGCGGGTCGTGACCACAGGGTCAGGTTGCTCATTCGTGTCTCCTCATGCTTTGTGATTGCCGACCCCTTGTCGGCTCTACCGGTACAAACATGAGTCGACCACGCTTAAGTTTCACCTGCGCGTTCGCCTTAAGCGAACGGCTGCCCGACGTGCTCTCCGGTCATGTCACGGCCGAGCTCTCGTCGATCGCCAGGCGGTAGCCCCGTTTGACCACCGTCGCGACAATGCCCCTGTCGCCCAGAGCTTTTCGCAGCCGCAGCACCGCCGTATCCACGGCGTGCGGATCGCTCGCGCTGCCCGGCAGGGCGCGGAGCAGTTCGGTCCGGGCGACCACAACGCCCGGACGGTGCGCCAGAACCCGCAGAATTGCCATGGTGGCCGGCGACAGCGATTGGACGGCGCCGTCGACCAGCACGCAGGAGCCGCGTATCTCGATGTGGTGCCCGGCCGCCCGCAGCGCGCGCGATCGCAGTACCGGCAACTCCTCGGCGATATGGCGGGCCAGCGCGCCCAACCGCATGCGTTCCGGCGTCGACGTCGGAACGCCCAGGCGTACCAGTGGCTGTGCGGTGACCGGGCCCACGCACATTGCCCGCGTATCTGAGCGCAACGCATCGAGTAGCTGGCCGGAGATGCGAAGGTCGGCGGCCCGCATCAGCGTGGCCGCCACCGCAGGCGCCGAGGTGAAGCTCACCGCGTCGAACTGTCGTTGGGCGATCTGCCTGATCAGCTCGTCGAAGTCGCCGCCGGCCGGTGCCGGCTTCCACCGGTACACCCGGATCGGGATGATCTCGGCTCCGGCTGAGCTCAGCTCGTCAAGGAACTCCGGAAACGGATCCCAGTCTTCACTGGCGCCGTGCAGCTGCACCGCGATACGGCAGCCGCTGATCCCGCATTCCTGTAGATATTGCGAGACCTCGCGCGAGGACTCGGATTCCGGGGACCACTCCTCTCGTAGCCCTGCAGCGCGCAGCGCGCCGGTGGCCTTCGGTCCGCGCGCGATGGCCCGAGCGGCGGACAACGCCGCGATCAGTTGGTCGGACAGTTCCCATCCCTCGGCG
>DASQRI010000014.1:0-16311 GCA_035642975.1 Mycobacterium sp. | reverse complement strand
ATACGCGCCGTGCTTCGCCGCGTTGGCCGGGATCGCTTCGCTGGTTGGCTATCCGGGCGGCCCGCCGCAGGGCACCAGCATGCGCTACGGGGATTCGACCGTCGGCGCGGCCGCGGCGTTCGCCGCCGTCGCGGCGTTGCTGCATCGCGACCTCACCGGCGAAGGGCAGTTCGTCGACGTGTCGGCGGTGGAGACGCTGTCGTCGATGATCGGCGATTGCCTGCTCGAACAGGAGCTGACCGGTAAGCAACTCGTTCCCGAAGGCAACCATCATCCCGCTATGTCCCCGCACAACTGCTATCCCTGTTCGGGCGGCGACTGGATCAGCATTGCCGTGGCTGACGACACGCAGTGGCGCCAACTGTGTGACGTCCTCGGTGCTGCGGCGCTCGTCGACGACGCGCGTTACGCCACCATGGGCGAGCGACTCAACCACACCGACGCGCTCGACGCAGAACTCGGTCGGTTGACCAGCGGCCACGACGCAGGTCGGCTGGCGCAGCGGCTCCAAAGCGTCGGGGTGCCCGCAGCCAAAAGCGCGACATCCCTTGACGTGATCAGCGACCAACTGCTCTGGGACAGGGAGTTGTATCGTTTCGTCAGCGATCATCGCGAAGGACAACGGCCGATACTCGCAGCGCCGTGGCGCATGTCGGCCGCTGCGGCCGAGATCGCCCGCGGTGCTCCCGATCTCGGCGAGCACAGCCACTATGTTCTTGACGAAATCTTGGGCACCCAGGCGACGGAGACGACATGACAGACACGCTGGCCGGCACTGTGGCGCTGGTGACGGGCGCCAGCAGCGGCATCGGCGCCGCGACGGCACGGGCGCTGGCGGCTCACGGCGCTGCCGTCGCGTTGCTGGCTCGCCGGGCGGATCGGCTGCGCGACGTTCAAGCCGATATCGAGTCGGCGGGCGGCACGGCGCTCGCGGTGCCCGCCGACGTGACCAACGCCGAGCAGGTCGCCGCGGCGGTGCAGCGTGCCGTTGGTGAACTGGGACGCCTCGACACCGTGGTGAACAATGCCGGGCTGATGCGGATGGCCCCGGCTGCCGAAGCGGCACTGCAGGATTGGGACGACTTGGTGCGCGTCAACGTGCAGGGCGTCCTGTATGTCACCCGGGCCGCGGTCCCCCACCTGATCGACGCGGCCGCGGACTCACCGCGCGGTGTCGCCGATCTGGTCACCATCAGTTCCACCGCCGGCTGGGTCGCCCGACCCGGCACGGCCGTCTACTCGCTGACCAAATTCGGCGTCAACGCGTTCAGCGAGGGCATCCGCCAAGAGCTGCTGGGCAAGCGAGTGCGGGTCGGCGTTGTGGGGCCGGGCACAGTCGACACCGAGATCAGCGATCACCTGCCGCCGGAATCCCGGAAGGCGTTCGACCGTCAGACCGCGGACATGGTCAAGCTGGCGCCCGAGGACATCGCCGATGCGGTGCTGTACATGGTCACCCGCGACCGCAGAGTGGCCGTCAACCACATGCTGGTCCGCGCCGCCGAACAGACCTGGTAATGGGCCGGCAGCCCGACGATCACTGGGTCGACGGCGATCACTTTGGCCTCTCGATTCCCGCCGACCCCGCCGCGTTGCGTGCTGGGGGCGCAGCGTTTCTCACCCGGGCCTTCCGCGTCTCCGGTGCGCTGAAAACCGATAACGCCGTCACCGGCATCAGCCGGTTCCACGAAATTCCGGGTGGCAGCACCGGCCGCAAGCTTCTGCTGTGCGTCGAGTACGAAAAGCCGGACGCGAACGCCCACACCGAGCTGTTCGTGAAGTTCTCCCGCGACTTCGGCGATCCCATCCGCGACCGCGGCAAAACGCAGATGGAGTCCGAGGTGCTCTTCGCGTCGCTGTCACGCCAACCCGGGTTCCCGATCACCGTGCCGGCCACCCAATTCGCCGACTACCACCGCGGCACCGGTACCGGACTATTGATCTGCGAGCGAATCCATTTCGGAGCCAACGGCATCGAACGCCAGTACCACAAATGCCTCGACTACGAGATGACCGACCCGCTGGCACACTACCGCGCGCTGGTCGCCGCGCTGGGACGTTTGGCCGGCAGCCATCGATCCGGACGGCTACCCGCCGTGATCGTCGACCGATTCCCCGTCGACATGCAGGCAGCAACGGTTGGCGAACAGACGCCGATCAGCGCCGACAAGTTGAACCGTCGGCTGGACCAACTCGCCGAATTCACCGAGACCAGCCCCGCATTGCTGCCGGCCAACATTCGCTCGGCGCACTTCATGGCGCGGCTGCGCGAAGACGCCCCACGATTCCTGCGGCATGAGCCGGCGGTGTGGGACCATCTGGCCGACGACCCCGATTACACCGCGCTGTGCCATTGGAACGCCAACGTCGACAACGCCTGGTTCTGGCGAGACGCCGACGATGTGTTGCACTGCGGCCTGCTGGACTGGGGATGCGCCGGTCAGATGAACGTGGCGATGGCATTGTGGGGAGCGCTGTCGGGCGCCGAAACCGACTTGTGGGACCACCATCTCGACGAACTGCTGGGCCTGTTCATCGCCGAGGTACGCCGCTGCGGCGGACCCGATCTCAACGAGACCGAACTACGCAACCAGGTCATGCTTTACGTCGGGATCATGGCGGTTGCCTGGCTGCTCGACGTACCCGCCTTGATCCGTTCGCGGTTCGGCGAGACCACCCGCACACTGAACAGAAAAGATCCCCGCATCAAGGAAGACGAGAGCGTCCGCGCGCCGTTGCAGATGTTCACCAATGCGCTGAACCTTTGGGAAACCAGGCATTTCGGTGATCTTCTCGACGCGGTGCCCGGGTGATCCTGTCGGCTACTGCCACAAGGGGCTGGCGGTCAGCACCCTCGGCCCGTCGTCGTTGATGACGACCGTGTCGCGGCGAAGCACCGCGCCGACGCCTTCCTGCCACACGTAACCGGTGAGCGCCAACACCACGCCCGAATCAAGCCGTTCCTGTTCAGCGGTGGCCGGTAGCCGGGGCGAGATCACCGGTGGATCGAATCCCAGGCCGAGCCCGTGCGCGACCGCCATCGGCGGCAGCCGTTCGCCGGCCTGATCGTAGGCGGCGAGCAGATCTTGGCCGTGAGCGCCGGGCCGACAAGCCGCAATGAGACTGTCCCACAGCTTGTTCGAGCGCTGATAGAGCATGCGCGTCGCTCCGTCGTCGACTTCGCCCACCGGCCAGGTCCGCCCGACCTCCGCGACGTATCCGTCGGCCAGCGCACCGGCGGAGAAGACGATCAGGTCGCCGGACCGCACCTGGCCATCGCCGGGTACCCGCCGCCAGGGGTGTTCGCGCGAGGTCACCCATGCGGCATCCTGGGTAGCCGGCGTGCTGACGCCGCCCGCGGCCATCGCCTCGAGGACCGCACCCGCCAACGTCTGCTCTGACATGCCGGGTTGCAACTCGGCGACGGCCGCGGCGATCCCGGCTTCGGCGACCCGCAGCGCGGTGCCCATCGCCGCGACTTCGTCGGGCGTCTTGACCCGCCGCGCCGCCCGCATCGCCAGTTCGCCGTCGACGAGTTCGGCGTTCGGAAAAGCCATCGGCAACAACGTGGCGAAAGTCGGTGAAATCGCATCGGTTCCGACCCGAAGGGCCGTCGACGCGCCGTCGATGTTCTTCAACACCTCGATAAGCGTCATCGGGTTCCAGGCCAACCCGTAGAGCCGGTCGCGGCCGATCTCCTCGGGGACCCCTTCGTCATCGGTGCTCATGAGGTAGATCTCGCTGGTGGCACCAACCACTACACAGACCGGGCCGAACGGCCGCGTGCCGCCGATCCACAACTGTGGTGCCCCGGTCACGTAGCGAACGTTGGCCTGTCGGCCTAGCACCAGGATGTCGAGATCGTGGGCTTCCATCTGCGCCAGCGCCCGCTGCCGGCGGGCGACCCGCAATTCCCTTGCGTCGGGCAGAATCTCAGTGGGCATCGGCGCTACTCCTCAGCATCGCTTCGTTTTGCATCGTCGTCAGCGCGGGCCATCGGCGCTACTCCTCAGCATCGCTACGCTCTGCATCGTCGTCAGCGCGGGCCATAAGGCGTATAGGGGTAGTCGGTAATCCGGGTATAGCCGTCTTCGGTGATGACCACGATCTCCTCACTGCGGTAGCCGCCGGTGCCGTCCTCCCAGACCACCGGTTCGAGCACCAGCGCCATGCCGACCGGGAAGACGAAGTTGTCGTCGAATTCTTCGCCGAGATCGGTTCCGATCATCGGCGGCTCTGCGGGGTAGGTGCCGATGCCGTGTCCGAGGTAGAAGTGCGGCAGCCAGGGTTTGCGGCCCCCGTTGGCGGCGATCGCCGCCCGGGCGAGATCACCTGATGTCGCACCGGCTTTGGTCACCTTCAGCACCGCGTCGAGGATGTAGCGCCATTTGTCGAATTGCTCCTGCTGGCGCGCGGTCGGCGGGTTGCCGACCGTCCAGGTGCGACCGAAATCCGAGCAGTAGCCGGCGTAGCTGATGCTGACATCGGTCCACAGGACATCGCCGTTGGCGAGTTCGCGTTCCCCGGTCAGCAGCGGCAGAGCGAGGTCGCCGTGCGTGGTCCACACTCCCTCGGCGCGAGACGGGGGCATCACCTGCCAGATTGCCTCCAGCATGTTGGCCGTAGCGCCCAGCTCAAATGCCCTGCGCACCAATTTGGCTGACAGATCGGTCTGCCGCACGCCGGGCGCCAATTGTTGTTGCACATCCACCATCGCCCGCTCGGTGATACGGCTGGCCTTGCGCAGACAGGCGATCTGGTCCGGTGTCTTAACCAGATTGGCCGCCCCGACCACCACCGCGGCATCCGAGGGCAGCCCGGCGGGGAACAACCGATCCGCGGCGCGGCGCATCGCGCCGGTCATCTCGTCGACGGCGACATGTGCGCCCGGCGGTATCAGCTCACCGATCGCCCGCGCGAATTGATCAACGCCCTCGTCGAATTCGAGGTAGAAAGCATCGTGCAGATGGTCGGCGGGCACCCGCGATTCCGAAGCGGCGCCGCCACGGAACGGGATGAACAGGTGCGGGTGTTCGTCGGTGGCCAGCACGATGGCTACCGGCCGCTCCACGTGCGACAGGCCGGCGTCCAGCACCGGCCAACTGGCGCCGGTGGCGTACACCACGTTGTCGTTCATCAGCAGGATCAGCGCGTCGACACCGTGGTCGGCCATCGCGGATCGAAGCCGCGCACCGGTGTCGCGATGCATCCGCGACCAGTCGGGCTCCTCGGGTATGACAAAAGTTGGCACGCTGGGAGAAGCTGTCATCTCACACACCGAGGAATTTCTTGGCGTTGCCGCTCACGATGTGCGCGGCGTTTTCCGGGCTGACGGGCTCGATGTCGGCGCCGGGCAGGTAGAGCGCGTTCGTTTGGGTCATTTCTCCACCACACCAATTAGTTTCAGATTCGCCAGATATATGCAGATTAGCTCTTCGGATCGCCGCTGCTCATCGGCGATCGATCACCATGTGACGGGTAGTTCGTAGAGCCCGTAAGCGAGGGCATCGTGCTTGAACGGCAGCTGCTCCACTGGGACCGCCAGCCGCAGTGTCGGGATACGACGCAGCAGGTTGTGCAGCACAATCTGCAACTCCATCCGAGCCAGCTGCTGACCGACGCATTGGTGCCGGCCGTAGCCGAAGCCGACGTGCGGATTGTCCTGCCGTTGCAGGTCCAGCTGGTCGGGCTTGGGGTAACGCCGAGCGTCCCAGTTGGCTGGCGGGACGTCGAGGATGATGCCCTCGCCGGCCCGGATGACCTCGCCGGCGATCTCGATGTCCTCGATGGCCACCCGACGCTGACCGGTCTGGATGATGCTCAGGTAGCGCATCAACTCTTCGACGGCGCTGGCGATTTCCTTCGGATCGTCGGTGTTGCGGAACAGCGTCAGCTGATCGGGGTGCTCCAACAACGCCACGATCGCCAGGCTGATCATGTTGGCGGTGGTCTCGTGTCCGGCGATCAGCACCCCGGTGGCCAACTGCGCCGCCTCGCGGACGCTGAGTTCTTCGGCGTTCACCCGCTCGGCGAGGTCGCCGACCAAATCTTCAGTGGGGTTTTCCATCCTGGTGCGGACGAGTTTCGCGATGTATCGCGCCAGCGCGGTAGCGCCTTCGGCCGACTCCTCGGCGGTGGCGTAGCGGCCCATTCCCCTCGACGCCTGCTCCTGGAAGAACTCAGCGTCCGAATAGGGCACGCCCAACAACTGACTGATCACCAACGACGGAACCGGCAACGACAGCGTCTCGACCAAATCGGCCGGCTGGGGACCGGCCAGTATGGCGTCGATGTGGTCATCAGTGATCTTCTGGACGGCCGGGCGCAGGCTTTCGACCCGCTTGAAGGTGAACGGCTTGGACAGCATGCGCCGAAACCTGGTGTGTTCCTCGGCATCTGAGGTGAAGACCGAGCGCGGCCGCTTGTGCACCGTCGCCAACATGCCTTCGTTCCAATGCGGATAGCCCGGCTTGCGATCGTCGACGCTGGCGCGGGAGTCGGTGAACAGCGCGCGGATCGCGTCATAGCCGGTGATCAGCCACGGTGTGCTGCCATCCCAAATCCGGACTCTGCTCAACTGTTTGGCGGCGTTGAGCCCAAGCGCGACCGGCGCAGGCGCGAGCGGGCATCCAGCTGCCCGGGCCATCGGATAGTCCGGGATGTCGCCCGTGGCGCCATCTGCTCGACCGGTCAGGGTGTCAGACATATCGCTCCTTTGACGATGGCGACGACGCGCGCACCACGGTGTGGTGAACTGGCGCTCGCCACAGGCCAACGATCGCGTCGATCAGCCCTTCGGCCGCGATCGGCCAGCTGGACCGCGATCGCAGCCCGTGGTCGGCGAGCTCTCCTTCATGTTCGGCACAGGTGTGCATCAGCAGGTTGCGGGCCATCACCATGCGTTCAAAGCGGACCCGCTTCGGCAGGTCGGGCAGGCAGCGGTTGATGCCGTCGATCGTCCGCACCAACACTGGCGATGTGAGCGCGTCCTTCGTCACCACCTGCCGATAGGTCGGGTCGGCCATGGCCTGGGCGGCAAAGCGGGCGTACCAAGTCGGGTTGCCCGAAGCCGCCAGGTGGTCGGTGAGTGGGCGCACCAATGTGCCCACCCAGTCGCGCAGCTCGGTCGAGTCGCCGACGGCGGCCAGCATCTGCGAGCGCAATTCCTCGATGGGCTCTCGGTGTTTGCTTTCGATGGCGCGCAGCAGATCGGTCCTGGTGCCGAAGTGATAACAGGCCGCCGCATTGTTGCCTTGGCCTGCCGCTTCACTGATCTGCCGGTTGGATACCGCGTACATGCCACGCTCGGCGAATAACCGCTCGGCCGCGGCCAAGATCGCTTCCCGCGTCCCCGTCGACCGGTCATTGCGCAGGACTCTGGCCGCTGTCACCGCCTCAGTGAACACCCGCCTCGCAGTTAAATCAAGCAGTTTATTTAACCCCGTCGCGCCGACCGAGCGGCTCGGTGGCGTGTCGGCAATCCGGTCGCGGTATCCGGAGATTAGGCATACGCCGAATACCAAATCGGATTACACCGCGCAAATTGCGGCCGCTGAATTTTTCGTCGAAGCCCGCCGCGCCCAGGCCGTTGCCCAATTACCGCCCACGATCGGCCTTTCGCTAACCCCGACGTCGCGCACCAGGGACGTATATAATTCGCGCACTGCTGCGCCCATCGATAGCTGATTCGACGACGCTTAATGTTTCCGGCCAAAACCGACGCGGCATCCCGAGCGACACACGACATCGGAGGGGACGTTGGCGCGCAACCTGGTCACCATCGTTGCCACTCGGCTGATGGAGACCACCGCGTCGACGGTCGCCGAGGTCAACGAACAGGTGCTGGCCGAGCTCGTCAAGCATCTCGATATCGACGTCGCCTTCCTGCGCCACAACGACCACAAGATCAGGGTTTCCAGACTGGTCGCCACCTGGCCACCGCCACGCGACAAATCGATCCCCGATGCCTTGGCCGTCGCCCACTTCAGCAGCGCCGACCCGATTCTCGCGTTGTGCGAGCACGGGAAGACACTGGCGGTGATCCGGCCGGAATCGAACGATCCCACCTACGCACGCTGGCTGGCAGGCGCGCACGATCGCTGGGGCTTCGACATCTCCAAGATGACGTCGCCGTCAGCGGCCGCCGCTCCGTTGATGTCGGGGGGAGTGACCACCGGCCAGCTCACCTGCATGAAGTTTCGACGAAAGAAGTGGAAACCCGACGAGCTCAATACGATCCAGACCGTCGCATCCCTGCTTGCACAACTTCAGGCCCGGATCTCTGCCGAAGAGAAGCTTCGCGACCTCGCCGAGCATGACGACCTGACCGGCCTGCACAACCGCCGCGCCTTGATCGCGCATCTTTCCGACCGACTCACCGCAGGGCGACCCGGTCCCGTCCCGGTTCTCTACCTCGACCTGGACCGCCTCAAGTCGATCAACGATTACCTCGGCCACACCGCCGGCGACTGGTTCATCCGGACCTTCGCCGAGCAGTTGCGCGCCCGAGCCGGCAGCGCAAGCATGACCGCTCGACTGGGCGGGGACGAGTTCGTCGTCGTTCCGGACCGGCCGATGTCGATCGAAACCGCCGAAAAAGTCGCCGACGAGCTTTGCGTGGCGTTGCGCGATCGGATGGCGCTGGGCGGGCACATGATCACCCGCACTGTCAGCGTCGGCGTCGCGGTGGGCATGCCGGGACGGGATAACACCAGCGACCTGCTTCATCGCGCCGACGAGGCCGTTCTGATCGCCAAGCGGGCCGGCGGCAACCATGTGGCGGTGTCTAACGACGACATGTCCATGCAGCGTCTGTTCCGCAACGACATCGAACTTCACTTGAGCGGCGAAATCGACAGCGAAGCGCTGCTGCTGCATTATCTGCCCGAGGTCGACCTGTGGACCGGGGCGATCGTGGCCACCGAGGCACTCGTCCGGTGGCGGCATCCAACGTGGGGTTTGCTGCTGCCGGAGTCGTTCATCGGCGTGGCCGAATCCGCCAACCTCGGCGGCGATTTGGGCCGATGGGTGATGCGAACCGCGATCGCGGAGTTCAGCCGGTGGCGTTCCAACGGCGTAGGGCAAAACATCACACTGCGGGTCAACGTGTCCCCCGCGCAGTTGGTCACCCGAGGTTTTGTCAGCAGCGTGGCCGAAACCATCGACGAGTTCGGCATCGACGGCGGCTCGGTCTGCCTGGAGATCACCGAGCGCGCGGTGGTTCGCGACATCGACACCACCCGCAAGACACTCGAAGAGCTCAAAGAGGTCGGGGTCCAGATCGCCATCGACGACTTCGGCACGGGGTATGCCGTTCTGTCGCACCTGAAGTCGCTGCCGGTCGACACCCTCAAGATCGACACGTCCTTCGTTCGTGACCTGGGCACCAGTAGTCGTGACTTGGCCATCGTCCGGGCCATCATCGGCCTGGCCGAAGCCTTCGGCCTGCAGCTGGTGGCCGAGGGCGTGGAGACCCCGGCCGCGGCGCTGACGTTGATGCGACACGGATGTCATCGCGCGCAGGGCTACTTGTTGTCGCGCCCGCTGCCGGGCAACGCCATGGAGTCGCTGCTCGCCTCACGCTGGATGCCCATGCCCTTCCTGGCGGACAGCCAGGCCCTCACGTCGAGCACGATCTAAGAAAGATGGCTCGCAGCTTGAGGATTCGACGATGAGCGAGTTGGCCGACAAGCGCTCGGACACGACCCGTGAGCAGATATTGCGGGCCGCCGCACACCAGTTCGCCCAACGCCCGTACTACGCCGTCGGTCTCGACGACATTTTGGCCGAAGCGCAATTGACCAAAGGCGCGATGTATTTCCATTTCCGGTCGAAGCATGCGCTGGCGTTGTCGATCGTGGACGAGCAGATCGACAGGTCCGCCAACGCGGTCAAGGATCTACTCACCCGGCGAATGTCCGGGCTGGAAACTCTGATCGACGTCTCCTACCTGGTGGCGGTTGACGACATCACCCAAGACGTCACCCGAGCAGCATTCAACTTGCTCGAGTCGGTCGGCCGGACCGAGAAGCTGCAGGAGCGGTTGTTGCACGGCTGGATCGAACTGGTCGGCGACATCGCCGAGCGAGGGATCCGCGAAGGCGACATCGTCGACCAAGTTGATCCGCAAGATGTCGGACGCCTGCTGGTGTCCATTTATATGGGATTGCGTCAGGCGAGCAATCTGGACGAGCCGGTGGTGCTGCTCGGCGACTTCGAAAAAGCCGTGTCGACCGTGCTGCGTGGAATCGTGCAGCCCGACCGGATCGATTACTTCATGCAATTCCTGAAACGACGCACGGCTCTCGCGATCAAGGCCACCTCGCCGCCGGAAGACGCCGGCAACTAGCTAGCGCTCGTCAAGCCACAGTTGCTCGGTTAAGTCCTGGAACATCGCGAGCGCGATGTCGTCGTCAGCGCGGATCAGCGCCGACCTGCTCATGAGTGCGCGCACGCTCGAGCCGTCCCGGTGGGCCAGTTCGACGACCATGTTGGCCATCGCCTGGACGACGGAGACCGCGGATTCGGTGCTAGGCGGCAGGTGGAAGACCTCATCGAACTTCAGCGACAGCACTTCCTCTGGGGCGCGGCCAACCATTTCCGAGAATGCTGTCTTCGGGAACAACACGGCACCGTCTTGCGCGATAGCAAGGACGGGAACCGGGATCCGCTCCAGAACAACAAGGGCGGGTAACTGCTTCAGGATCGCCATCGGTGATTGCCCCGCATGACCGTTACGTCGTCGCTCCACGACCTGATTATGGTTCATGCGATGCACGGACAAGTGCACTTGTTCTTAACAACCCCAACTTTCGAAATTTCTATGAAACCTTCGCCGTCGATTCATAGCGGCCAGGCAAGCGAACGCCGGAAGAAATCAGAGAGCCCTTGGCGTAAAGAATCTTGAGCCGAGAGGCCGACGGCGCCTTTGAAGTGGCATCATCTGATAATCGTCACCCCGGCCAAGGGTGTTCCGCGGGCGCGATGGCGACCGGCGGCCTGCGGACATTGCCACCGATGCAACCAGCAGCAGAGGGAGAGCGCACGTGGACATGAAACCCGAGGCATCCGGATGACCACATCTGAGGCGCTCCGACAGTCAAGGATTGCGCTCACCCACGGATCGGGCGCGATCCCCGTCGTCGGCTTCGGCACCTTGATTCCGGATCTTGCCGAGACCCAGCAGGCCACCAAGACCGCGCTGGAAGTGGGTTATCGACATCTGGATTGCGCGGAGCGGTACGGCAACGAAGATGCGGTCGGTGAGGCGCTGCGCGAAGCGTTCGACGCGGACACGGTTGCGCGGGAGGACATGTTCGTCACCACCAAGCTGTGGAACACCAACCACCGTCCAGATCGGGTCCGGCCCGCGCTCGACGCGAGTTGCCGCCGACTGAACGTCGACTATGTCGACTGCTACCTCATCCACACGCCGTACGCGTTTGCGCCGGGCGACGATCAGGATCCGCGAGACGAGCACGGCGACGTGATCTACGACGAAGGGGTCACGCTGGTTGAGACGTGGCACGCGCTGGAGCGCCTCGTCGACGACGGTGTCTGCAAGTCGATTGGCCTATCGGACATCTCGTTGGACAAGCTGCGCGAAATAGTCGCGGCGGCGCGGATCAAGCCGGACGTCGTGCAGGTCGAATCGCATCCCTATCTTCCGGAATGGGAACTGCTCGACTTCTGCCAGCAGAACGGGATTGTGCTGCTGGCCTTCGCGCCCTTGGGGCACGCGAGCAAGCCAAACCTGTTGGAAGACCCGGTGATTACGGCCATCGCGGAGCAGGTTCACATTTCGCCGGCTCAGGTTGCCCTGTCCTGGGCAGCACAGCGCGGCACTGCTTTCCTGACCACATCGAGGAAACCTCAGCGCATTCAGGAGAATTATGAGATTGCGGCGCTTCCCGACGACGCCATGCGCGACATTCGGGAACGTATCACCACGAACATCAGGTTCAACACGGTGGTGCACACCGGCGTACCGGGATTCATCCCCCGGCCCGAGTGAACTGACATAGGCGACGTTGATGGACCGTGTTGCGATGATCACCGGCGCCAGTCGGGGTATCGGTGCGGCGAGCGCATTACTCCTGGCGAAGCAGGGGTTTCGGGTGGTGGTCAACTACCGATCCAGCGCCGGAGAAGCAGACGAGGTCGTCGGGGCGGTTGCCGCTGCAGGCGGGGAGGCCGTGGCGATCCGGGCCGATGTCACCGAACCCGATGATGTCGCCACGATGTTCGACGAGACCCAACAGCGCTGGGGCCGTGTCGATGTGCTCGTACACAACGCGTTGATCCCTTACGACATCACCTCGTTCGCCGACCTGAGTTGGGAGCAACTCGGCAATAAGACCGACCGCGAGCTGCACGCCGCGTTTCTGGTGACTAAAGCCGTTGTGCCAGATATGATTTCGCGGACCTACGGCCGGCTGATCTATCTGACGACGATATTGTCGCGCCGGCCTCGCGAAGGCATGATCCTGCTGGGCACAGCCAAAGCCGCGGTAGACCAGTTCGTCCGCTACGTTGCGCTGGAGCTCGCCCCGCACGGCATCACCGCCAATCTCGTTTCGCCCGCCACGGTGGGCAACACCAAGGCCAACAAGCTCTTGGCTGCCGACGACCTGCGCAACCTCGGCGCCACCAACCCGATGGGACGCCTCGTCACGCCGGACGAGGTGGCCCACACGATCGCGTTTGTGGCCAGTGAGGACTCCGGTTTCATCACCGGCCACTGCGTGGAGGTCAACGGCGGCCTGGCGATGGATTGAAATCCGCGCCCGCCAGCGACGTCAACGAGATCGGGAAAGGAGTTGTGGCCGTGGAGACAATCGATCTGGCCTACGTCGGGCGGGGCCTGCACGAGGAGCTGGTCGCCCATGTCGCCGACCAAGAGGGCTACTTCGAAGACGAAAACGTCCATGTCGCCGTCCGCGACGGGGTCGCCTGGCCGGCCGAGCGACTGCGCCGCGGCGCGGTGATCGGTCTGGGCAAGACGCTGGTCTCGCGGCTCAAAGACGGGATCGAGTGGACCGCGCTCAGCTTCAGCACCGATCACCCGCTGTTCTGGTTTCTCGGCAACGCCGAAGTGAAGTCGATGGCGGATCTTCGCGGGCGGCGGTTAGCCGTGCACGGCCCTGCCGACCCTCCCGGTACTTTCGCCCGGATTGTCCTGCGCCAGCACGATTTGGACCCCGACCACGACCTGGAATGCATTGTGGGCCATCCCGGCGACTACCAGATGGATCTGCGACGGCTCCGCGACGGCTCGATCGACGCCGCCTACGTCGGCAGCACCCTTTCACCCGAACAGGTCGCCGAAGAGGAAGGGTTTCACGTGCTGGCCTGGGTCGGCGATCACTTCCAGATCCCCACGGTCGGCGTCGTGGTGGACCCCAGCCACATTCCGTTGGACAGCCCTGCCGCGCAGGCCTTGGTGCGGGCCAATGAGCGCGCACTGCGTTTACTCACCGAGAACCCAAGCAAGGCAGTCGATTACGTGCATTGGTTCCTGGACCGCCTCACCCGTGAGGAAGCCCAACAATATTACGACCGCTACGTCGGGCCGTACTTCGTCCCCGGCCGCAAGGCCGATCTCACCAGTACGCAGCGGGCGATCGACACCGTCGCCGCCGAACTCGGGGTCGCGCCGGCAGCCGCGGACAAGATGTATGGCCTCGCGGGTCAGATGGCCGAAAAGCGTTGAGTGAAAGGAATTTCCACTATGAGTAAACCCTCGGACGGCGGTACCCGCCTCGCCTATATCCTCGGTGTGCCACTTGCCCCGGACTGCGAACGTCAATGGCCACAAATGGGTGAGGTCGTGCGTAGCGCCGAGCTGATTGCCAAGGTCGAAGGCAACTTTCCCGAGCTCACACTGGAAGTCGGTCGGCGTCTGCATCTCGATGATGTCCTCGTCGTCGAATGGACCTGCAACTACGGCGATGGACGCCTTTACCGCAACGTCAGCATCGCCGAACTCGAGGACGGCCAGGCCGTCAAAGTCACCGACTATTGGGGCGAACCCACCACCACGCCGCAGTGGCGTTCACCGCTGACCGATCGCCTCGACATGCCCGCCGACGGGATCTGGAAAGACGCAGAACACCTCGGGCACTACTAACGCCGCTAGAACGCCACGTTGCCCGACGGCGTCACGACGAACCCCCGCTGCGCGAAGCGTCCTCGCGTCAAGCGCAGTCGGAATTGAACCTCTACCCGTCCCAACACGTAACAACGTAAGGCCGTCATGGTCGGGCGACCTTTCGCCGGCGCAGTGGATGACAGAAACTCGGAGTGGCTGATGGTGGAGCTGGCACGTGTCGCGCCGCATGAAGATGCGTTCCAGTTCAGTTTTGACCCATCGCTACTCGCTCCGCTGGCCTCGATCTACGAAAACGTGGTGGCACCGAAACTCGACTTTGCGAGGCTTCGCAGCGGCGCCGCTCACGACAAGCTGCACGGTGACGGGCTGCGCTTTCACGTATCGCGATACGGCAATCTGCTGGCCTGGGTGTCGGCCGATAACCTGGCGACACACCGCGAATTCGGGCGTCTGTTCGAGCACCTTCACCTTGCCGACGCGGCGAAGGACCTGATCGACTGGCACGAGCGCATCGTGCTGTACAACGGCTTCTACATCGTCAGCGATGGTGTCGACGGCCCGAGCTGGCACCGCGATTATGTCGACGGCGCACAGGCCTACACGCTGCTGACGCCACTCTATGAACTCGATGCCGAGCATGGTCAGCTGTTATACGAGAATGACGGCGAGATTGCGCGCTGCGAATACCGGCGCGGGGTCGGGGTGACGTTCGGCCATGGCTTCCGGCATGCCACCGAACCCTTCGCGTCCGCATCGCGGCCGCGGGTACTGGTGAGCCTGGCCTTCGGCACGGACCGTATGCGGTATTGGCCCGCATTGCAGCGGACGGTCGGAATACAAGCCCCGTTCGTCGTGATGCCGTGCGGTCATCGGAGGGGGACGTGCGGATGCTTACAGCCCCGCCGATCTTCAGCTGTGGGCTAATTTCGGTCATTCGACGAGGTCGTCATTTGGCGGTCGTACGGCCTCATTGCTGCAGGCGGGCAGAAGGTTTGTCGGATCCCCATGCCAGGGCAGCGCCAACAGTTGTCGGAGACTGCGTCGACCGCCGAAGGCGCGAAGATACTCGAAATCCGAAACATGCAGGGTGAGTTGATCTATCGCAGAACCTGGGTCGCCGAGCTGCACCGCGCCGGTCGTCGGAGTAATCAATCGGACCGCAGGCAGTTCACTTTGTCGGGTCATCTGGTCGTAGGTCGTCGTCATGAACGCCAGTGCGACCTCGAACGCAAGATCGCCTGCGCGGGAGCCTGGTTCACGCAGCGCGCCGCGAATGTCGTGCTCATGGGTGAGAGTGTCGAAGACAAGTTGGCATCCGGATCCTTCGGGAGCTAGGGCGAGCAGCTGCGTCACTGGGTCGATTTTCTGGCCCCAGAGGTCAAGCAATTCGTCAATGCTGTTGCCGCCGAGGCGATCTACCTGCGCACCAGTCCATTGGTCGGTGCCCTTTCCCTCCATGTTGAGTGAGACGATGTCGTCTGCGACACCGGCTAGGTGAGCGACCGTCTGACGGATGGTCCAGGCAGGGCAGGCCGGCACCTTCAGCTCGGCAACATCGGCACAGCCACGCAGCAGAGCGTCGACACGTCGGTATACGAGGCGGTAGGCCACTGCGGCATCGGAACTGGGCAGCAGTCGAGGCGGTCGGCCCCGCTGTGCTGCAAGGTCGTCAACACCTGAGTGACTGATCGGCTGACTATCTGGATCTTCCACGTGCGTCGTTCCTTTCGAATAGCACGGCGTGATGGCTCGGAACCTGAGTGGTTCACCACCTCAGGCACGGCGCCGTTAAACCATGGGGACGACCATAGCCCAAAAATAAGGAAAATAAGATCATTATAAGATAACGATAAGATCGGCTTGTCCGACCGCCGGCGCACCGTCAGCCTCGAACGGCACTAGTGTTCGTCGCCGCGCCTGCTGGGCACTCGTTACTGCTTTATCCAACCGAACTTCTGACCTACTCGTCGGTTCAAGGTTTCGGCCCGCCGATCATTTTGTTGCGCCATGGCGGCATCCATGGTTGGCCACCCCCGACGCCGCTATTCGTCCGATCGAATTATTTAAACATTTGCGAAATCGTTAAACTATTGAGAGGATCGTGACACATCGGGACGTACGTCGAACGTCTGCTTTAGGGGAGTGAGGAGGGCAAGGGCTGTCGTGGTTCATGTCGTGTTCCTGATCGCCTGTGCGGTCGC
>DASQRI010000013.1:0-7120 GCA_035642975.1 Mycobacterium sp. | reverse complement strand
GCACCCAATCGGCCACGGTCGGCCAACTCTCTTGTGCCGCTTTGGATCCAACCACCAGCCCGAAGTGACCCGCGCGCAGCGAGTACTCGTACACCTCGGCATTGGGCGCTGCGCGCCGGATACCGCGCACCGCCGCCGGCTGACCGATGTCGTCCACCTCGCCGATGAAAGCCAGCACGGGACAGGTGATATCGGTCAGCGTCACCAATTGGCCGTTGATGGCGAAACCGCCGGTCATCATCCGGTTGTGCGCGATGAACTGCTTAAGCAGTTCGGAGATTGCGGGTCCGGACCAGGCGATCCAGCCCTCCGACTCCAGGAATCTGCGCTGGGCTTCCCTCGGCAGCAACGCCTCGCGATCGTGCAGCTGGCGCACGAAATCAACCCGGGCTTTCGCAGTCTTGAGCGGATCGAGCATCTGAAAGCCGGTGCGCGCCAGCCAACTTGGGATATCCAGTCGGTTGAATACGTGGTCGGCCATGAAATTGGCGATACCGGGAGCGAGGTTGGGCGGAAGACCCATCGGCAGCGCGGCCAGGGTGTCCACCGGCGAGCCGAACGTCACAATGCTGGCGATGCTTTTCGAGCGCCGGTAGGCCGCCACCTGGTAGCAGAACATCCCGCCTTGCGAATAGCCGACCAGGTGCACGTCCTGACCGGTGACCTCTGCGGTCAGCTCGAGCGCCTCGCTCAGCGCAACGATGTGGTCGGCCAGATTGCGGCGCATACCGCCCTCGACCTTGTCGGGCGAACCGAAGTCGATGACCCAGGGATCCAGCCCGGCGGCGTGCAGGATGCCGACCGCCCCGTCCTTGCGGGTGACATCCCACATGTTCGCCGACATCATCATCGGGTGCACCAGCAGCACGGGCGGACCCGGTTGGGGCTGACCCGGCCGGCTGTCCGGCGGGAAGTACCGCCGGAGCTTGTACATCGGCACGCTCTCCACGACCTGTGACGGCGACGGAGTGCTCCCTGTTTCCAGGCCGCCGAGCCGCAGGACTTCCAGGCCGTTCTGCGCCGTCGCCAGCAGGCGCTCCACCGGTCGCGTGACCACTGAAAACTTCAGATCCATGCCGCCCGCTCCCTCGAAGACTGCCGACATCCTGTGCTGCGTGTGGGCCTGACAGCGTGCACATCATGGCACATCGCAAGGGGTGGGCCTGCAGCTTTGGCACGGTGCCAGCTCGTTCGCCAGCCTAGTCCGGTGACGATGCGGGCCGGCACGGCCCGGTGTGGGGGTACCTCCCAGCCGCGCAGCGGCGAGGGGGCGAGCCGGACAGTTGGCCCGGCAGCTCAGCGTTGATGCCCGCGATGCCGATACGCGGCATGCGTCGTTCGCGGGCTAACGTCTGGGCGGTGGCACACCTGCTGGGGGCCGAGGCGGTGCACCTGGAATACCCGACTCAGGTCGTCTTCGCGTCGATCACCGTCGGGGTCAGCGACGGTGATCGCATCGGCATCGTGGGGCGCAACGGCGACGGTAAATCCAGTTTGCTGGGCTTGCTCACCGGCCAGGTGCGCCCGGATTCCGGACGAGTCACCCGCCGCGGCGGACTCCGGGTCGGCGCGCTGAGCCAGGCGGACATCCTGGACTCGGGCAGCACGGTGGGTTGGACGCTGGTCGGCGATCGTCCCGAGCACGAGTGGGCCGGTGATCCGCGCATCCGCGACGTGGTGGGCGGGCTGGTCGCCGACATCGGCTGGGATGCGACGATCGGCACGCTCAGCGGTGGCCAGCGCAGACGGGTCCAACTGGCGGCGCTGCTGGTCGGCGACTGGGACGTCATTGCGCTGGACGAGCCGACCAACCACCTCGACATCGAAGGCATCACCTGGCTGGCCGCTCACTTGCGTGACCGATGGGCTCGCAACACCGGCGGACTGCTGCTGGTGACCCACGACCGCTGGTTCCTCGACGAGGTGGCGACCACGACCTGGGAAGTGCACGACGGAATCGTCGAGCCGTTCGAGGGCGGCTACTCCGCCTACGTTTTGCAACGAGTCGAGCGGGACCGGCGGGCCGCCGTCTCCGAGGTGAAGCGGCAGAATTTGATGCGCAAAGAGCTGGCCTGGCTGCGCCGTGGCCCCCCGGCGCGCACGTCGAAACCGAAGTTTCGTATCGATGCGGCCAACCAACTGATCGCCGATGTACCACCGCTGCGCAACGCCGTCGAGTTGGCCAAACTCGCCACCGCGCGGCTCGGCAAGGACGTCGTCGACCTGCTCGACGTGTCGGTCTCATTCGACGGCCGCCCCGTGTTGCGTGATGTCGAATGGCGAATCGGCCCCGGCGAACGCAGCGGCATCGTCGGGGCCAACGGAGCCGGCAAGTCCACCCTGCTCGGGCTGATCACCGGTGCCGTCCAGCCTGATAGCGGAAAAGTCAAGCGCGGCAAGACAGTTCAGTTGGGCGTTCTCGACCAGCGGGATGACGAGCTGGTGCCGTTGGCGAGTGAACGGGTTGCCGACGTCCTCGGGCGGCTGCGCAACGACTATCAGGTCGACGGACGCGAGGTCACACCTGCCCAGTTACTGGAGCGGCTCGGCTTCGCAAGTGCCCAGCTGTCGGCGCGCGTCGGTGAGCTGTCCGGTGGACAACGCCGCCGGCTGCAGCTGATGCTCACGCTGCTGGCCGAGCCCAACGTGCTGCTGCTCGACGAACCCACCAACGACGTCGACACCGACATGCTGGCCGCCACTGAAGATCTGCTCGACTCTTGGCCGGGCACACTGATCGTCGTCTCCCACGACCGCTACCTGTTGGAGCGTGTCACCGACCAGCAGTACGCGATTCTGGGCGGCCGGCTGCGACACCTGCCCGGCGGCGTCGATGAATACCTGCGGCTGGCCGCGCACACCACCCCCGAGCGCCCCGTGCCGTCGACGGCCAAACCATCTGATTCGCAGGAGATTTCAGGGGCTGAGTTGCGGGCCGCGCAGAAGGAGATCGCTGCCATCGACCGCAGGCTGGCGCGGCTGGCCGACGATATCGCGGCTAAGCATCGTGAACTCGCCGAACATGACCAATCCGACCACGTCGGAATTACCCGGCTCAGCGGCCAATTGCGTGATCTCGAAAGCGATGTCGGCGAGCTGGAGAACCGTTGGCTGGAGCTTTCAGAACTGGTCGAGTGAACCAACGAATTGACCGGTCGCGCCGGCATACGGGTTGCGATCGACGACTTCGGTAGCGGCTACTCCACCCTCACCTACCTGCGGAAGCTTCCCATCGACGACGTCGAGCTCGACCACCAACTCATCGCACCGATCCTCTACGACAAACGCGCCGCAACTATTACCCGTTCGGTCATCGAGCTGGCCGAGGAGTTCGGCATCGCCAGCATCGCCGAAGGCGTTGAAAACGAGGAAACGGCGCAGCGGCTCAAGGAATTCGGGTGTGATGCCGTCCAGGGAAATTTCTTCTGTGTCCCATTGCCTGCCCGGGAGGTCCCACAGGTGCCCGCGGATCTGACCCTGATGTCGCACTAGTCACCGATCAGCGCCTCAACTGCTCCCGAAGTCGTTCAGCTGAGTCACGAACCGCGTTCAGCTGCCCGGATACCCGGGCGGGCGCGGTGCCACCGCGCGCGTCGCGTGAGGACACCGAACCCTCGATGGTGAGCACCTCGCGAACCGCGGGCGTCAAGGCGTCGCTGACGGTAGCCAATTGGTCGTCGGTCAGCTCGTCGAGCCCGACACCGAGCTTCTCGGCGACCCGCACGGCCGCCCCCGCCGCTTCATGCGCATCCCGGAACGGCACACCTTGGCGCACCAGCCATTCGGCGATGTCAGTGGCCAGGGTGTAGCCGGCGGGTGCCAACGCCGCCATCCGTTCGACATCGAATGTCAGGCTGCCCACCAGCCCGGCCATCGCTGGCAGCAGCAGCTCCAGCTGCGCCACCGAGTCGAACACCGGCTCCTTGTCCTCCTGCAGGTCTCGGTTGTAGGCCAGCGGCTGGGCCTTCAGCGTGGCCAGCAGCCCGGCCAGGTTTCCGATTAACCGACCGGATTTGCCGCGCGCCAGCTCGGCGATGTCGGGGTTCTTCTTCTGCGGCATGATCGAGCTGCCCGTCGACCATGAGTCATGCAAGGTGACGTAACCGAATTCCGTTGAGCTCCAGATGATGATGTCTTCGGCGAGCCGAGACAGGTCAACGCCGATCATCGCGAACACAAACGCCGCTTCTGCGGCGAAATCCCTTGCCGCGGTCGCGTCGACAGAGTTGTCGGCAGCTGCTGAGAATCCGAGCTGTTCGGCGATCGCGTCCGGATCAAGCCCGAGCGACGAACCGGCGAGTGCGCCGGAGCCGTAGGGCGACACCGCGGTGCGCGCGTCGAGGTCGACGATCCGGTCGACATCGCGCAGCAATGGGTGGGCGTGCGCGAGCAGATGGTGGGCCAGCAGAATCGGCTGGGCGGACTGCATATGGGTCTTGCCCGGCATGATGGCGCTCGGGTGCGCAGCGGCCTGGGCGACCAGTGCGCCGACAAGATCCAGCGCCCCGGTGGCCACTCGCCGCATCGCGTCCCGCAACCACATCCGAAAAAGCGTGGCCACCTGGTCGTTACGCGACCGGCCGGCTCGCAGCCGACCACCCAGGTCGGGCCCGACCCGGTCGATCAGTCCCCGTTCCAGCGCCGCGTGCACGTCCTCGTCGGTGACCAGTGGCCCGAAGCTTCCGTCGGCGACATCCTCGCCGAGGCTGTCCAGCCCGGCCAGCAGGCCGTCGCGCTGCTCCTCATTGAGCAGCCCGGCCTGGAACAGCACCCGAGTGTGCGCCTTGGACGCGGTGACGTCGTACGGCGCCAGCACCCAGTCGAAGTGAGTGGATCGGCTCAGCGCGGCCAGCGCATCGGACGGCCCGTCGGCGAACCGCCCGCCCCACAGCGATCCTTCGTTGGTGCTCACTGTTGGTCGGCAGCCAGATCCCGACGGGCGGCAAGCTTGGACGACAACCCGTGCACGTAGACGAACCCCTTGGCCTTGGACTGGTCGAAGGTGTCGCCCTCGTCGTAAGTGGCCAGGTTGAAGTCGTAAAGCGACTCGGCGCTGCGCCTGCCGTTGACGGCAATGTGCCCGCCGTGCAACACCATTCGGATCTCGCCGGACACATATTCCTGGGTCTTGGCGACAAAGGTCTCCAGCGCCGTCTTCAGCGGTGAGTACCACAACCCGTCGTAAACGAGTTCGGCCCAGCGCTGGTCGGTTTGGCGCTTGAACCGTCCCAGCTCCCGCTCGAGGGTGACGTGCTCGAGTTCGGTGTGTGCGGTGACGAGCACCATCGCGCCGGGCGCCTCGTAGATCTCGCGGCTTTTGATACCGACCAGCCGGTCTTCGACCACGTCGAGGCGCCCGACACCCTGCGCGCCGGCCCGCCGATTCAGTTCTTCGATGGCCTGCAGCACCGATACCGGCTTGCCGTCGATCGAGACCGGGACGCCACGTTCGAAGCCGACGATCACCTCGTCGGGGGTGTTCCAGTTGACGGTCGGGTCTTCGGTGTAGTCGTAGACGTCCTTGGTGGGCGCGTTCCACAGGTGTTCCAGGAAGCCGGTTTCCACCGCGCGGCCCCACACGTTCTGGTCGATCGAGAACGGCGAGCGTTTGGTGACGTTGATCGGGATGGCGTTCTCTTCGGCGAAGGCGATGGCCTTCTCCCGAGTCCACGCGTAATCGCGCACCGGTGCAAGCACTTCCAGATCCGGGGCCAAGGAGGCGAAACCGACTTCGAACCGGACTTGGTCGTTGCCCTTGCCGGTGCAACCGTGCGCGACGATGCCCCCGCCGTGTTCGCGGGCTGCGGCGACAAGATGCTTGACGATGAGCGGCCTGCTGATCGCCGACACCAGCGGGTAGCGGTCCATGTACAGCCCGTTGGACAAGATGGTGGGAAGACAGTATTCCTCGGCAAACTCGTCACGAGCGTCGACGACGACCGCTTCGACAGCTCCGCAGTCCAGCGCCCGCTGGCGCACCACCTCCATGTCCTCACCGCCCTGGCCCAGATCGATCGCGACCGCGACGACCTCCCGACCCGTCTCCTTGCCGATCCAGCTGATCGCCACCGAGGTGTCCAAACCGCCGGAATACGCCAGGATGACGCGCTCGGACATGAACTGATCTCCTTAAGTCGTGGGTTACGTCAGGTCTTGGATCAAGGCTGCGAGCTCTGCGCCGGTCATCGGCTCGCGGGCGGCAACGAAGATGGTGTCGTCGCCGGCGATGGTCCCGACGACGTAGGGCAGTGCGGCGCGGTCGATGGCGCTGGCCAGATAGTCGGCCGCCCCGGGCGGGGTGCGCAGCACCGCCAGGTTTGCGGTGGCGTCGGTGGAGACCAGCACTTCGCTCAACAGCCTCGAGAGTCGCGCGGTGCCGCCGGATACGCCGCGTAGCGGGCTGCCGTCCTCAGGCACGACGTAGCTGCCGACGCCGCCGTCGGCGCCGCGCAACTTGATTGCGCCCAGCTCCTCCAGATCCCGCGACAGGGTGGCCTGCGTGACCTCTACACCGTCGGCGGCCAGCAGCGCGGCCAGCTCGCTTTGGCTGCGGACCTCAGCCGAAGACAAGATCGCCACGATGCGCGCCTGCCGTCCGGCGCGGGTGACCTCCGGAGTCGTCTTCGATCCGCTGTGGGTCATTGCGCCGCTCCTCCTCATCGCTGCGTCCCCCTCGCCGCTGCGCGGCTGGAGGTACCCCCACTGCATCGTCGGCGGCACGGTGTCATGTGGACCGCTCCAAAAGCCATACCAGGAGCGCCTTTTGCGCGTGCAACCGATTCTCGGCCTCGTCCCACACCGCGCTGTGCGGACCGTCGATCACGTCGTCGGTGATCTCGTGACCGCGGTGCGCCGGAAGGCAATGCAGCACAATGGCTTCCGAGTCGGCCCTGGCCACCAGATCGACGTTGAGCTGAAACGGCCGGAACGGCCGGACTCGGTCCAGCCCGTCATCCTCCTGCCCCATCGATGTCCAGGTGTCGGTCGCCAGCACCTCGGCGCCCGATGCGGCGGCGACGGGGTCTGCGGTGATGGTCACCGACGCGCCGGTCTCGGCTGCACGCCGCTCGGCGGCGGCGACCACCGAAGGGTCAGGGGCAAACCCGTCGGGAGCCGCGAT
>DASQRI010000012.1:0-11746 GCA_035642975.1 Mycobacterium sp. | reverse complement strand
CAGCCCGACGCAGCTATCGGCGGCCGAACTGGCCACCATGTTCCACATCTACTTCCTCGGCTCCAGCGAGGGCCTCATTTTCGACGTGGTGAACGCCAACTACGACTCCGCGCTGTGGCAGCCACTGCAGCAGTATCTGACCGATCTCGGTGTGCGGCTCCATCAGGGCAGCGCCGTGACGAGCATCGGCCGCGACCACACCCAGACATTTCGCGTCCACACCGATACCGACGACCGGCTGGACGCCGACGCCGTCGTGCTGGCCACCGATGTGACGGGCTTGCAGCGAATTCTGGCGGCGTCACCGGGACTCGGCGACGACATGTGGCGGGCACGGATCAAGAAGCTGCGCACCGCGCCGCCGTTCATGGTGCACCGCCTGTGGCTCGACCGGCCCGTCGCGGCCCATCGTCCGGCGTTCCTGGGCACCGCCGGCCACGAACCGCTGGACAACATCAGCGTCCTTGATCGCTACGAGCGCCAGGCCGCCGAGTGGGCGCAGCAACATCACGGCTCGGTCGTCGAATTGCATTCCTACGCCGTGCAATCCGCGCAGCCTGAAAGCGCTATGCTCAGCACGCTGAATGACCTCTACCCGGAAACTGTCGGGGCCCGAGTGGTTTACGAACGAATGCTGTATCGACGCGATTGTCCGCTGTTCGCGCCCGGCACCCACGCGCATCGACCCGGCGTGACTACGCCGCTGCCCGGCCTGCTGCTGGCCGGTGACGGTGTCCGCATCGACTTACCGGTGGCGCTGATGGAGCGTGCCGCCACCACCGGCTGGGCGGCCGCCAACCAGATATTGGCGCAATGGGGACTTGCCGGCCATGCCCTGTGTACCGTTCCTACCCAAGGCCGCTCGGCGCTGCTGCGCTTTCTTGCCGGCCGAGAAAGGCGTTCGCGACGATGAACATCGGCGACAACATTCGGCGCCGCTGGCCGAAGGATTGGCCGCTGCAGGCGATCCCGCCGGTGGTGTGGGCCGGTCAGCGCCCGACCTACCGCGATGCGTCACCGGCGATCATCGACGCCGCGCTGGACCGGTCGCAGCGCCGGCCCACCGGCAACTGGTATGCGTTCGCGCCGAGCCGCGACGTCCGGCCCGGGCGGCCGTTCGGTATCCGCGTCGCAGGCGTCGAGCTGGTCGCGTGGCGCGATGAGCAATCCCGGCTGCAAGTCGGCCCGCGCAGCTGTCCACATCTGGGTGCCGACCTTGCAACCGGGGCTGTGCATCGCGGTGCACTGATCTGCCGATGGCACGGACTATGCCTTGACGGCAACACCGACGAGTTCGGGTGGCGGCCGTTGCCCAGCCACGATGACGGCGTGCTGGCATGGGTGCGCCTGGACAGCGTCGGCGGCGAAGCCCCGCTCGACCTTCCGGTGATCCCCAGCAGGCCGGCCGGCGACACGCTGCACGCCGTCGCGCGACTGGTGGGCACGTGCGAGCCCGCCGACATCATCGCCAACCGTCTCGATCCGTGGCATGGCGCGTGGTACCACCCCTACTCGTTCACCCGGCTGGAGGTGCTGACCACGCCAACCGATGAGGTGGACCGATTCCTGGTTGCGGTAACATTCCGCGTCGGACGCATCGGCGTACCCACCGTCGCGGAGTTCACCAGCCCCGAGGCACGTACCATCGTGATGCGCATCGTGGACGGTGAGGGGACCGGAAGTGTGGTCGAAACTCACGCCACTCCAATCGGTTTGGGTCCCGACAAGCGCCCGCGAACCGCGGTGATCGAAGCCGTCGTCGCCACCTCCGACCGCACCGGATTCAAGCGCGCACGCCATGCCGGTCCGCTGATCACCGGGCTGATGCGCGTTGCCGCGTCCCGGCTTTGGAAAGATGACCTCGCCTACGCCGAACGCCGCTACCAGCTGCGCGCCGGCACGAGCTGATGCGTGGCGCCGCCGTCGTTCTCACCGTCGGTGCGCATTTGGCATATCTTATATATCTGCCCAGCGGCGGATTTCTGGCGTTGCGCTGGCCGCGCAGCATTCTGCTGCACATACCGGCGGTGATATGGGGTGTCGGCGTCGTCGTGTTCGAACTGCCCTGTCCGCTGACCGAACTCGAACGTCGGGCCCGTGCCCGGGCCGGCATGGATCCCTTGCCGGCATCCGGTTTCATCGACCGCTATGTTGCCGGCGTGTTCTACCCGGCTAACCGGACGGGCGCCGCGCAGGCGTTGGCGTTCGCAGCTGCCGCAGTGTCGTGGGTTATTTTTGGGTGGCAGCGAAAGCGCCGTCGGCCTTGGTGGTGATGTCACGGGCGATACCGGCGAAGACGGCACTGCGAAGCGGTGCGGATGCTTTCCAAAATGCCTCTCCGGCAAGGCCGTACGGCTGAAACACCGCACGTTGGCGATAACAGGAACCGCCATCGCCGTCCTCGTGCACCGACAGCTCGAGCCACAGCCGGCCGGGTAGCGGAACATCCGCGCGCAGCCGCAGGAGACGGGGTGCGTCGATGTGCTCGACGCGCCACCAGTCCAGCGCCTCACCGGAGTGCAGGTGATGCGGCTGGTGCGAGCCCCGGTCACCCCTGCCGGCGCCTGCGAGTGGGCCGAGCCACCCACGCAAGGCCCAAGCCGGCGGCGCGGCGGACCAGCCGTGATCGTCACCGATCGACTCGAAAACCTGCCAAAGTGTTTCGGCCGCAACGTCGACACGGCTTTCCGACACCTGCTCGTGCAGCGATCCACCGGCCCACGCCGGGTCGGTGGGCAGTGGCCGCGAGGGGCAGTCGTCCGGGCCCGGGTGCGACCATCGGGTACGCAGTTCGCCGTCGTGCGCCCGGGCCAGCGCGAGCTCGACGGCGTCTTCGTAGTGCGTCAAGCCCTTGTCGGGATCCGGAATGTGCGCGGCGATGTCGTGTTCGGTGCAGACCACATCGTTTTCCAACGACTTCATCAGCGACGAAACCAACGACCGTGGCAGCGGCGTGATCAGGTGCACCCAGTGCGAAGACAGCCATGGCGTCAACACGGGCACCGGAACGGCGATGCGGCGCTGCAGTCCCGCGATCGCCGCATATTTGCGGATCATGTCCGTGTAGGTGAAGGTGTCGGGACCGCCGATATCGAAGGCGCGGCTCACGTCGGCCGGCAGCTCCGCCGCGTTCGTCAGGTAGTAGAGAACGTCACGTATGGCAATGGGCTGCACCCGGGTTCGTAGCCAGCGCGGTGTCACCATCAACGGCAGTCGTTCGGTCAGGTATCGCAGCATTTCGAAGCTGGCCGAGCCTGCTCCGATGATGGCCGCTGCGCGCAGCTCGACGGTGGGAACTCCGGACTCGTGCAGCAGCCGACCCACTTCGGCGCGCGACGCCAAGTGGTCGGAGAGCTGCTGCTGATTGGGGATGATGCCGCCGACATAGACGATCCGGGAGAGTCCCGCTCGCGCCGCCGTGTCGGCGACGATCGATGCCGCGCGCGCATCGAGGTCGACGAAATCCGAGCTCAGCATCGAGTGCACCAGGTAGTAGAGAACCTGCTGACCTTCGAGCGCTTCTCGCACCTGTTCAGCGTCGGTGACGTCGCCCTCGACCACCTCGACATCCCGACGCCACGGCACCTCATCGAGCTTGGCCGGGGTGCGAGCCATCACCCGAACGTCGTGGCCGGCTGATAGCAGTTGGGGAACCAGTCGCGCGCCGATATAGCCGGTGGCGCCGAAGATCACGCAGCGCATCGCGTACTCCCCTCCGTCGGCCCGGATACCGATGGCGACGCCTCCGTTGCGTCCGGGCTATGTACTTCACTAGATTAATAGTTAAGATTGTGTTGTCAAATCCTAGTGCTTGGAGGCGCAGCGGATGGGAGACCGAGACTTCGCCAAGGGCGACAAGGTCGAATGGAAAAGCCACGGCCAGAACGTCAAAGGGACGGTAGAAGGGCAGATCACGGATGACACCACGGCCGCGGGACGAAAGGTTCGGGCGTCCGCGGACAATCCGCAGTACCGGGTGAAGAGCAGCAAGACCGGTGCTGAGGCAGTGCACAAACCCGAAGCGTTGCGGCCCGACAACGGTGACTGAGAACGTGACGGTGAGCTCGCAGAGCACGATGTTCTTGCAGGCGGCGCAACTGGTGGCCGACCTACACCAGCGTGCGTCGTTCGACACCGGAGCCATGCTCCGCGATCTGATCGAAGGCGCCGCCGAATCGGTGCCCGGCGCGCAATATGCCGGCATCACCGTCACCCAGCGGCGCCGCCGCAGCCAAACCGCTGCCGCGACGCATCGCTACCCGGTAATGCTCGACGAGATCCAGAGTCGCTATCAGCAGGGACCCTGCTTGACTGCCGTCGCGCAACAAGACAGCGTCCGCATCGATGATCTCCACGCCGACGACCGGTGGCCGCTCTACCGGAAAGAGGCGCTGAAACAGACGCCGATTCGATCGATCCTGTCGTTCGGGATGTTCAGAGAAGGCGGGACCACGGCTGCGCTGAATTTCTACGCCGAACCGGTCAACGCATTCACTGACGGCTCAGTCAATTTAGGGCTGATTTTCGCCACCCACACCGCGTTGGTGTGGAACATGGTGCGCCGCGACCAGCAATTCCGCAGTGCACTGGTCTCCCGTGACATCATCGGTCAGGCAAAAGGCATCCTGATGGGACGCTTCGATATTGACGCTGCCGAAGCCTTCGAATTACTCAAGCGGGTGTCTCAGCAGTCCAACACCCCGATCGCGCAAATCTGCCAACGAGTGATTACCGGTGACCGATCACTGCTCATCGAGCATCCACGTTGAGCGCGTGAATGTCATTGCGGGACTGCGGAAATCAACTATCTTCCCGGTGGCGAGCGCACTGTCACGTCGTGCGATCCTCTTCCCGCGCGCGCTCGGCACGGGTCGTCGTGTGTAACTAACGCACCGATACGCAAATCCGACGTACACGATGTAAAGTGCAGCGATCGCAGCAATCTGGCCAACCGGCAGTTTCGGCAGTAGTGGCGTATTGCCGCTGATCCAGCGGGTTTCCGATACGCTGGAAAAAGAATCGCCAAAAAGGATGCGGTTAAGGTGACTAATCGGGGCACAAACAGTTCACCTCCAAGCCGAGCAGAGCTGGAGAAGCTGATGTCGGCCGACATGCGGGCCGTCACAGCGCAGTCGGATCGCATAGGTCGCTACTTCGCGCGCCAGCATGACGTGAGCGGCAACGACTTCCACGCCTTGCTGCATGTCATGGTCGCCGAAACCGCTGGCAAGCCACTAACGATGGCTCAACTACGACAGCGGATGGACGTCTCCCCCGCTGCCATCACGTATCTCGTCGACCGGATGATCGACGCCGGCCATGTCCGCCGCGAATCGGATCCCGCAGATCGACGAAAAGCTCTGCTCAGGTATGAAAACAGCGGCATGGAAATGGCGCGCGGATTCTTCACCCCGCTGGGCATCCATCTGCGTAACGCGCTCGCGGACCTGACCGATGATGATCTCGTCGCCGCCCATCGGGTGATGGTCGCGATGATCGCCGCGATGTCGACGTTCGAAGGTGAGCTCGGGACGCAGCCATCAAACGGCCACCCGCAACCCGCCGCGACGAGTGATCTCGTCTGAAACATCGCTCGGCGATCTAACGAAACATACTGAGCCAAAGTAATTTACACGTCACGTCCATGGCGCAATGCTGACCGGTGGTCATTCCGCGACTTGACCGGCGAGCGGCTGCAACATGTGTCGCTCGACCAGATCGGCTCCTCGCGCAACGCCTCCGGTCGCGGCGAAACCGGCTGCCACCGTCGCGCACCGTCGGTCATCGCGCACAGCACCTCGATAGACATCGTCAACACGTCCAATGCATTTCGCGCCATCCAGTCCGGCGCGACGATGTCCTCGATCCGCGAATCGACCGGCTCGGCGTTGATGCCCGCGGCGCGAGCTTTCGCCACACCGGCGGACATGGTCCGCAGATGGACCTGGTGCCCGCGCGCGGCTAGCTCGCGCAGCAACGCGGCGAGCGGAAACAGATGTCCCAGTGCCGGCGAGCCGTAAGCCAGGATGACCGCCATATCCGCCTACCAACCGCGACTACGAGATCGGCGTGACGCCGATGTGGCGCAGCGCCAGTAGATCCGCCGCGCCGGCGCCGTGTAGGCAGATTCGCAGCTCGTCGATGAACCGCTGTAGCCAATCCAGCACGGCGTCAGTGGATTCGATCGCCGCCGCTAGCAATGGGCGGGCCACCGCCACCACGTCGGCGCCCAGTGCCAGCGCCTTGGCTGCATCCATGCCGGTGCGGATACCGCCGGAAGCGACCAGTGGGATGGTGGGCAGCCCCTCGCGCACCTCCACGATTGCCCGCGCCGTGGGTATGCCCCAGTCGGCCAAGTCGGGGTAGCGCACCTCGCCGTAGCGAACGAGTTGCTCCACACGTGACCACGACGTGCCGCCGGCGCCTGCGACGTCGATACCGGCCACCGGCGCCTCGCCCGACGAACCCATCAGCTCCGTCACCGCCGCGGCGCCGATGCCGTGGCCCACCTCTTTGAGAAGCACCGGATAGTCCAGGGCGCCGGCGACTTCACGCAATCTGTCCACTGAACCCGAAAAGTCGCCATCACCGTCTCGCTGAACGGCCTCCTGCAGCGGATTGGTATGTACCGCGAGCGCATCCGCACCGACTCGTTTCAGCGCATGTGAAATGTCTTCGACGGCAGCCGTCGTCAGCTGAGCGAGCCCGATATTGCCGAACAACAAGACATCCGGCGCGACATCGCGGACGGTGAAGCTGGCGGCGGCCTGCTCCCCCAACGCGCTGTCCAGCATGATCCGTTGCGAGCCCAGCATCATTCCGATTCCGAAGCGTTGGGCGGCCGCGGCCAGATTCCTGTTGATCGTCCCGGACAGCTCTGCGCCCCCGGTCATCGCACCAACCAATATCGGGGCTCGCAACGGCGCGCCAAAGAACTCGGTGGACAAGTCGATGTGGCCAAGGCTGGTCTGGGTCAACGCGTTGTACGGCAGGCGGTAAAGCTCAAGCCCCGTCGTGACACCGGAATACGTCACTCGGTCATCAAGACACACATCGATGTGACGTCGCTTTCGGGTTGGCATCCCGCTCGAATCAGTTGCCACGGCGCCTCACCCCCTTTCCACGTGGCACGCGCCGGCTCAGCATGTCGGCTGCTCGGGTGGTTTGAATGATGCGAGCTCAAGTTGATAACTCCGCATGGCCTCGATCAGCGCGGTGAACACCCGACTGGCCGCCGACAAGTCCGCGTCGGGCAAGTCTGCCATCGTGGCATGGGTGTGCGTGCCCAACGGGGCGAAGAACGCGCGGGCGGTCGCGAGGCCGGAGTCCGAATAGCGCAGGATCACCTTGCGACGGTCCGCGGGGTCGGATTCGCGGATAATGTGCCCCGACGCCATCATCCGATCTACCAAATAGGTGATTGCCGCACCGGAGAGCCCCATTCGCTGCCGTAGCTCCCCAGACGTGATGGGTGTCCCGGCGGTCTCGGCGACCATCACGTGCAGCAAGGCACGAAAGTCAGTGGGCCGCACCTCATTCGCGACAGCGAAAACTCGACCGATCTGCTCGGATTCGGCCGTCAACACCCGCAGATCGGCCGAAATCTGCAACTCGAGCGATTCCCGACTGTCTGCGGTCTCATCAAAGCCCATGACAATCTCCAGCTTATCCGCATTTTGCCGTTACTTCAGTTGATTAATACTTAAATCATTGAAAGACTTGGTTGTGAGTCGAAGGGATACCAGGTGAACAAGCAGACACTGGCCGCCACGTCGGTAGCTGTTGGCGCGACGTCGGGCCTCGGAACCATAGCCAGCAGGACGGCGGTGAACCGCTGGTACTCGAAACTGCGCAGACCCGGCTACGTGCCGCCCAACGGGGTGTTTCCGGTTGCCTGGACCTCGCTGTACATCGACATCGCGGTGACCTCGGCGACGGCGATCGACCGACTGCGCGCGGCGGGACGCCGGGATGAGGCCCGCAACTACGTCATCGCGCTGGTCGCGAACCTGATCCTCAATGCCGGATGGAGTTGGCTGTTCTTCAAGTACCACCGGCTCGGCGCCTCCGCGGTTGGCGCGGCGGTGCTTACGGCCAGCAGCGCGGACCTGACCAGGCGGACCGCCGCGGCCGATCCGCGCGCCGGCGCCGCACTGTCGCCCTATCCGCTGTGGTGCGCGTTCGCGACGGCGATGTCGGTGCACATCTGGGTACTCAATCGCCGATGAGCCAGGTGACCCACTGATGCCCGCGTTGCTGTGGTTCCGCCGCGACCTGCGACTGCGTGACCTGCCGCCGCTGCTCAGGGCCGCCGCCGACAGCGACGAGGTGCTCGCCTGCTTTGTGCTGGATCCGCGCCTGGAGGCGTCGTCGGGCGGCCGTCGGATGCAGTTCCTGTGTGACTCGCTGCGACAGCTACACGACGAGCTGGATGGCCGATTGCTGGTCACGCGGGGACGGCCCGAAGAGCGAATTCCCGCTATTGCCAGGGAGATCGACGCGCCGTCAGTGCATGTATCTGAGGACTTCGCGCCGTACGGCCGGCAACGCGACGACCGGGTGCGCGCGGCGCTCGGCGACGTGCCGCTGGTGGCGACGGGGTCGCCGTATCTGGTGTCGCCGGGTCGCGTCACCAAGGACAACGGCGAGCCGTACAAGGTGTTCACCCCGTTCTTCGGGCGATGGCGAGAAATGGGCTGGCGGGCTGCGGCGCGATCCAGTCCCAAATCGGCCCGCTGGGTCGATCCCAAGCAGTTGGGTAAGCGCGCCAAACCGGTGGAGATACCGGACCCGGGCGTCGAACTCGACCTGCCCGCCGGCGAAGCCGCTGCAAGACGGCAATGGAAAGAGTTCGTCAACAAAGGGCTCGACCACTACGACGACGCCCGAAATCGACCGGATTACAGTGCCACCAGCCGGATGTCGGCACATCTGAAGTTCGGCACCATCCACCCGCGGACGATGGCCGCCGACTTGGACCAGCATCGCGCGGGCCCGCGAGCATATCTGCGGCAGTTAGCATTTCGCGACTTCTACGCCGCGGTGCTGCATCACTGGCCGGACAGCGCCTGGTGGAACTGGAACCGCGACTTCGACGCCATCAAAACCGATACTGGTGCGAAGGCAGAGCAACGCTTCGAGTCCTGGAAAGCCGGCGAAACAGGATTCCCGATCGTCGACGCCGGGATGCGTCAACTACGCGAAACCGGGTTCATGCACAACCGGGTGCGGATGATCGTCGCGTCGTTCCTGGTCAAGGATCTGCACCTGCCCTGGCAGTGGGGTGCCCGTTGGTTCCTCGATCAGCTGGTCGACGGCGACATGGCCAACAACCAGCACGGCTGGCAGTGGTGCGCGGGATGCGGTACCGATGCCGCGCCGTACTTTCGGGTGTTCAACCCGTCCACCCAGGCCGAGAAGTTCGATCCCGCAGGCGATTACATCCGGCGTTGGGTATCTGAGCTCGCCGACGTTGATGATCTCCGTCTGACCAAGGGCGACCGTCCGCCCGACTATCCCGAGCCGATCGTCGACCACAGCGCGGAGCGCAGCGAAGCGCTGATCCGCTACCACGGGATCACTTGAGGATGGGTTAGCGGGTGGCTTTTTTGCGTTCGATATCGGCCAGCGCCGCAGCCAGTTCCGCGCGTTGCGCCGCCGAGGTCTCCCAGGCGAGCTGACGGTTCTTGACCACCTTGGCCGGCGCGCCGACCGCGATCGAATAGTCCGGCACATCGCCCCTGACCACGGCGTGCGATCCCAGCACGCAGCCTCGTCCGATGGTGGTGCCCCGCAGGATAGTTGCCTTCACCCCGACCCAGGTGTCCGGTCCGATCCGGACCGGCGACTTGACGATGCCCTGATCCTTGATCGGCATGTTGATGTCGTCCATCCGGTGGTCGAAATCGCAGACGTAACACCAGTCGGCCATCAGCATCGAATCGCCCAGCTCGATGTCGAGGTAGCAGTTGATGACGTTGTCCCGGCCCAACACCACCTTGTCGCCGAACCGCAACGAGCCCTCGTGCGCGCGGATGGTGTTCTTGTCGCCGATGTGCACCCAGCGGCCGATGTCCAGCTGCGCCAATTCGGGTGTCGCGTGAATCTCGACGCCCTTGCCGATGAAGACCATGCCGCGGGTGATGATGTGCGGGTTGGCCAGTTTGAACTTCAATAGCCGCCAGTAGCGCACCAGATACCAAGGCGTGTATGCGCGGTTGCGTAATACCCATTTCAGCGAGGCCAGCGTGAGGAACCTGGCCTGGCGTGGGTCCCGCAGGTTCGATCCCCGCCAGCGGCGATGGAGCGGGGCTCCCCACATGCTCGTCATGGCCGGAAAGCCTATCTCCGTCACGAAGCGGAGCGGGCAATCGGGCTGCCCCTCGACGATGCGCGGGCAATCGGCCGTACGCGAGCCGCCACAGGTTACCCTCGGCTGTACTCGATTGCTGCTCAAGCCCTGCTTGCGTTCCGGAAGGCTTGCGCTTAGGAAAGGGAGTGGAACCCACACCGTGTCCTGGCCAGTTGCCCGACGCGCATTGCGGCATTGGTCATCCACGGTATCCGCGGTTTTCCTGGCGGCCGCCCTAGCGGGCTGCGGTAATACCGACTCCTGGGTCGATGCCGTGCCCGCCGACGGATGGCCCGCGCAGTACGGCGACGCGGCCAACAGCAGCTACACCCCAACGCCCGGCGCCACCGGCCTGACTCTGCGCTGGACCCGGTCGGTCAAGGGCTCGCTGGCGGCGTCGGTGGCACTCAGCTCCCGCAACTGGCTTGCCGCGAACGCGCAGACACCAGGCGGCTGCTCGCTGATGGAGTGGGAGAACGACGACAACGGCAGGCAACGCTGGTGCACCCGGCTCTTCCAGGGGGGCGGCATCTCCAGCCCGCTGTTCGACGGCTTCGACAACCTCTACGTCGGCCAGCCCGGCGCAATTGTGTCCTTTCCGCCCACACAGTGGATTCGCTGGCGCCGCCCGGTAATCGGAATGCCTTCCACCCCAAGGATTCTCGCTCACGGTCAACTACTGGTGGTCACCCATCTGGGGCAGGTGCAGGTTTTCGACAGCCATCGCGGCACCACGGTCGGCAACTCGGTGGATCTGGTGGACAACGTCGACCCGAGCGACTTCACCCGCGGACTGTCGGATTGCGGTCCGGCCCGGGCGGGTTGCCCGGTCGCCGCGGCGCCGGCGTTCGCGGCGGCGAGCGGGATGGTGGTGCTGGGTCTGTGGGAACCGGGCGCTCCCGTGGCGGTGCTGGTCGGGCTGAAGTATCACCCGGGCCAAAGCCCGCTGCTGACCCGGGAATGGACCAGCAGCGCGGTCAGCGCGGGTGTGCTGGCCAGCCCGGTGCTGTCCAGCGATGGCTCCACGGTCTACGTCAATGGCCGTGACGAGCGGTTATGGGCGCTGCACGCGGCCGACGGCAAGCCGAAATGGTCGGTTCCGCTGAAGTTTGTCGCGCAGACGCCGCCGTCGGTGACGCCCGGCGGATTGATCGTGTCGGGTGGCGGCCCCGACACCCGGCTGGTCGCCTTCAAGGACGCCGGTGACCACGCAGAGCAAGTGTGGCGCCGCAACGACGTCAGCCCGCTGTCGACGTCGAGTCTGGCTGGTCGCGACGCCGGCTACGCCGTAGTGACCGGCGGCCCCGGTGCGGGCGCGCGGGGCATGTCGCTGCTGGTTTTCGATCCCGGAAACGGCCGCAGCCACAACAGCTACCAGCTGCCCGAGGCGACCGG
>DASQRI010000011.1:0-3558 GCA_035642975.1 Mycobacterium sp. | reverse complement strand
GTCGGTGGGCTACTCGGGGCCGGCGAGCGCGCCGGGAACGCACGAACCCAAGTCGGAACTCTCCGGCGCCGGGGTCGTTGAGCGCTGTGTGACGAAGATCGCCGGACGCCAAAAAGCGCTGATCTGCAACAAATTTCGTTGACACCGTCAGGCGCCTGCGTTGGACCGCCGCCGCCGTAGGGTATGCTGGCGTCAACGTTGGTATCGCTAGCGATGATGCCAATACGTCGTGGATCGCTTAAATCATCCGGGCTGAAACGCCAAACGTGGATGAACCAGTGCGTCCGGCACAAGCTCATCGCGCGACGACCGATTTTGCCCACCGGCAATCTCGCCACCGTGTGAATCAGTGCCGCTTGACGACTCCGTCGCGGCAGCGTGAGCACAAAACGATGCCCGAAAGGCACTTCAGACATGAGCACGACATCGTTCGCCGACCTCGGCGTGCGCGAACCAATCCTGCGGGTGCTTGCCGCCCGCGGCATTACCACCCCATTTCCGATCCAGGTCGACACCCTGCCCGACACCCTCGCCGGCCGCGATGTGCTCGGGCGCGGAAAGACGGGCAGCGGAAAGACCCTGGCCTTCTCGATTCCGATGGTGTCCCGGCTGGCCGGCAACAAACGACGCTCGTCGCGGCCCTCGGGCCTCGTGCTGGCGCCGACCCGCGAACTGGCCACCCAGATCCACGCGGTGCTCGAATCGCTCGGGGCCGCATACGGATTGAAGGTCACGACGATCTTCGGCGGTGTTCCGCAGAACCGGCAGGTGGCCGCTCTTCGCGGCGGCGTGGACATCGTCGTAGCCTGCCCCGGCCGGCTCGAAGACCTGATGAAACAACGCCTGATCAGCCTGGATGCCGTCGAGATCAGCGTGCTCGACGAGGCCGACCACATGGCGGACCTCGGCTTCTTGCCGGGCGTGACTCGCATCCTGGCGGCCACGCCGAGGGGTGGTCAGCGGCTGTTCTTCTCGGCCACGCTCGACAACGGGGTGGACAAGCTGGTTAGGCGCTTCCTGCACAACGCGGTGTCGCATTCGGTGGATGAGGTCAACGCGCCGCCGTCGACGATGACGCACCACGTGTTCCACGTCGCGGGAGCCGAGGCGAAAAAGGACCTGGTGCATCGGTTGGCATCCGGTACCGGTCGCCGAATCCTGTTCATGCGCACCAAACATCAAGCCCGCAAGCTCGCCAAGCAGCTCACCGAATCCGGAGTGCCCGCGGTTGACTTGCACGGCAACCTATCTCAGCCAGCACGCGATCGTAACCTCGCCGCATTCACCGCCGGAGAGGCCCGCGTGCTGGTGGCCACCGACATCGCGGCGCGTGGTGTACACGTCGACGGTGTCGAGTTGGTGGTGCACGTGGATCCACCCGCGGAGCACAAGGCATACCTGCACCGGTCCGGCCGCACCGCGCGGGCCGGAAGTGCGGGCGACGTCGTCACCATCGTGTTGCCCGAGCAACGCAAGGACACCCAAATACTGCTGCGCCGGGCCGGCATCACGGTCACGCCGCAGCAGGTGGCCGCCGACTCTGCGCCGGTGGAACTACTGGCCGGCGACATAGCACCGCTGCGTGCGCCCGCCCCGACGGCCGCTGCACCGATGCGCCCACGTTCGCGAGGAGACCAGCGGGCACGAGGTTCCGGTCAGCGACGACGGGCAGGCGGTGCAGGACACAGTCAGACCCGTCAGCACAGTCGAGGGTCCGACATTCCCGTGGGTCGCCGCAGGGCCCGTCGCCCGCAGCAGGCTTCGGCGTAGCGTCATTTGACGTCGCAGACGTCTTCGGCCGGCGCGGACAGCACCCGCTGCGCCAGTTGGGCCTTCAAATCGTCGAGCTGGGCCTCGTCGGCCTGGCTGCGGTCGGATTTACCGGCGAGACGCATGAATTCGGCGGTGACGAAACCTGGGCGCAGCAGCAGCGTCCCCGTGCGGCCGGCAATTGCGACCTGAAAGACGAAACTCTGCAGCAGCCGCCCGCGGTCGGGACGCGCCAGGGCCAAGTCGATGATGTAGCGGCCGTCGGTCACTGCCCGGGTGACGGCTTCGAAGCCGTCGCGGGCCCCTGGCCCCTGGAAGGGGGTGCGGATGACGACCGAGCGCCGCTGCGGCGGTTGGTTCGGCGATAACGCCCCGAATGCCCGCTGCATCACCTTGAAAGCAGTGGCCACACCCGCCGGCGAGTGCGGCCCGGCGTAGCACAGCATGTCGGTGTAGGAGAACTCGAGCAGCTGCCCGCGTTCCTCCACCAGGATCGTCTCGTCCACCTCGCTGACTGTATGCCTGACCGAGGCAGGTAGCCGACCAACCATCCGGTTGGTATATCTTGAGCGGCAGAGTCCCCACCCCGCTTGGAGGTCATCCATGGGTAGCGCCGTCAAGTACCAGCGCACGCTCTTCGAACCCGAGCACAACTTGTTCCGCGAGTCCTATCGGGCGTTCCTGGAGCGACACGTCGCGCCCTATCACGAGGAGTGGGAGAAGGCGAAGATCGTCGACCGCGGGGTGTGGCTGGAGGCCGGCAAGCAGGGCTTTCTCGGCATGGCCGTGCCCGAGGAGTACGGCGGCGGCGGTGACGCCGACTTCCGCTACAACACCATCATCACCGAGGAGACCACCGCGGGCCGTTTCAGCGGCATCGGATTCGGGCTGCACAACGACGTCGTCGCGCCCTATCTGCTGCGGCTGGCCAACGACGAGCAGAAGCAGCGCTGGCTGCCCAAGTTCTGCACCGGCGAGATGATCACCGCGATCGCGATGACCGAACCGGGCACCGGCAGCGACTTGCAAGGCATCAAGACCCGCGCGGTCAAAGAGGGCGACCACTACGTGCTCAACGGGTCGAAGACGTTCATCACCAACGGCATCAACTCCGACCTGGTGATCGTGGTGGCCCAGACCGATCCGGATAAAGGCGCACAAGGCTTTTCGCTGCTCGCTGTCGAACGTGGCATGGAGGGCTTCGAGCGCGGCCGGCACCTGGACAAGATCGGCCTGGACGCCCAGGACACCGCTGAGCTGTCGTTCACCGACGTCAAAGTCCCCGTCGAGAACCTGCTCGGTGACGAGGGACTGGGCTTCATCTACCTGATGCAGAACCTGCCGCAGGAACGAATCTCCATTGCCATCATGGCGGCCACCGCAATGGAGACGACGTTGGAGCAGACTCTGCAATACACCAAAGAGCGCAAGGCCTTTGGCAAGCCGGTCGGAAGTTTTCAGAACAGCCGATTTTTACTCGCCGAATTGGCCACCGAAACCACCGTGGTACGCATGATGGTCGACGAGTTCATCCGGCTGCACCTCGACGAAGAGCTGTCCGCCGAGCAGGCCGCGATGGCCAAGTGGTACTCCACCGAGAAGCAGGTCCACCTCATCGACCGCTGCCTGCAACTGCACGGCGGGTACGGCTACATGCGGGAGTACATCGTCGAGCGGCTCTACCGCGACGCGCGGCTCTACCCCATCGGCGGCGGCACGCGCGAGATCATGAACGAGATCGTGTGCAAGACCGAGGGGTACTGACGGGACGCGACGGGGCGTGTGTCG
>DASQRI010000010.1:0-2530 GCA_035642975.1 Mycobacterium sp. | reverse complement strand
CAGGTAGTGGGTGAACAGGTCGGTGCAGGCGACCAGTAGGTACTTCTCGGCCTTCTTGCGTCCCGGCCTCGGTGTCTTGGGGCCGACGCGCAGCGGGTGAGGTCGACCCGGAGCGCCCTGCCAGTGTTTCCACTGGTGGGTTTCTCCGGGTCGCCTCCCGAACCGGACGTGCCCGTTGGCCGGGCATCCGGCTCTCCACAAGCCCCGGTGGGTGGGATGTTTCCGTCACGCGCCGATCGGCCAAGGACTGGGGATCTTTGTCCCCCGGTATGAGTAGCGTCGGGTGCCTACCCCTGCCGGGTTGAACAAGGTCACCTTGTTGTCGGCGGGCCACCATCCGTCGCTGGTGTGGCGGCGGAGTTGTTTCCAGGTTGCCTTCGGGTGTTTGCGGCGCATCCATCCGAAGACTCGTTGCCACAGGTAGGCCCTCACATAGCTGAAGGTCTTGCTGGAGCAGCCGTACCGGAAGTAGGCGGTCCAGCCCCGCAACATCGAATTGAGTTGATGCAGCAGGACCGCGAGCGGCAGGTTCGTATCCTGCCAGCACAACGCCTTAATCTTGACCAGGACCGCGCGAAGCGTCTTCTTGGCCGGATAGTTGTAGACGTAGCGCTTGGTTGTGCCTCGTTTCCGGTGACGTTGGATACGCCAGCCGAGGAAGTCAAGGCCCTCGTCGATATGGGTGATCAATGTCTTTTCCGGCGACAGGCGCAGACCCATCGCGGACAAGACCTCCCCCGCTTCCGCGCACAGGGCCTCCGCCTGCTCCCTGGTGCCCGATACGGCCAGGCACCAGTCGTCCGCATACCGGACCAGCCGGTAGTTGGGCACACCACGGCGCCGACGCTTGGCCCGTTCCCTGCTGTTAAGCCGGGACGCGACGAAATGCTCGTCGAGTACCGACAGGGCAACGTTGGCGATCACGGGGGAAAGAATCCCACCCTGCGGGGTCCCGGCCTGGGTCTCCGCCAGCGTGCCGTCCTCAGTGAGGATGCCCGCCTTCAGGAACTCCTTCACCAGGGCCACAACGCGTTTATCTCCGATACGCACCCGTATCCTGTCTAGCAGGGCCGAATGCGAGATTTCATCGAAACAGGCCTTGATGTCACCTTCGACGATCCACTCATACGAGCGGGACGCGAAATGGCGCACCTCGGCCACGGCGTCATGAGCCCGGCGCTTCGGGCGGAACCCGTAGGAACACGGGAGGAAATCCGCCTCGAAGATCGGCTCCAGGACCAGCTTGAGAGCACCTTGGACCACCCGATCGCGCAACGCGGGGATACCGAGCCGGCGACGTTTCGTCGTCCCCGGCTTCGGGATCATCCGCTCCCGCACCGGGATCGGGCGGAAACTGCGGTCCTTCAACTCAGCCCGCAGCCCGTCGAGGAACACCTCGACCCCGTACACAGCCTCCACCTGGTAGGCGGTCTGCCCGTCCACCCCGGCCGTGTGTGCCCCCTTGTTGCCCCGCACACGATCCCAGGCCACCAACAGAAAACCCGGGTCGCAGACAAGGTTGTAAAGATCATCAAACCGGCGATCAGGATCGTCGATCGCCCACCGGTGCAGCTTGGTCTGGATCTCCCGTACCCGTCGCTCGGCCCGACTCAGCGCAAGCTCCAGTTCATCGGTGTTCACCAATGGCCTCCAGGCATTCCAGCATCCTCCCTGCCGACTTGTTGGCCCCCTTCGCCATGTACGAAGCTTTCCTCCGCTCGGACTACTACAGGGCCTCCGCCCCATCCACGGCCGTCAGCCGACGACGGGCCTGCCCCCGACCGGATTGGATACCCGGCCGGTCGGGCGACCGCAGATGGTTCCCACGTTCACGATGTCCCGATCGACGAGGGAGATGTCCAGCTCTGTCCCGGCAGCATCGCCGACGGCTACGCCGCAGACCTTCACCGTGGCCTCCCCACCGGCGAAACTTCCCGGCTTCGGAGTTGACCGCCCACCCTTCACAGCGGTCACGCGCTGCACCCCGGCCCATATCCACCAGGTTGGAGCCGGTGCTGTCGCTTACGGAACGTTGGCACTGGTTTCTCTCGTACACCTTCTCGTCTCGCTTGCCAGACCCGCGCCGTCTGGTAGTACCGGCACGTCCCGTCGTTGTCAGGGCTGCTTCCCGCCCTCCCCGGCGTCTCCCGGGTCAGACTGCCCTCAGCTTCAACCCGGCTGCTGCGACAGCCAGGCGGCGGAGTCCTCTCACCCCCGCTCGGCCACATCGCGCCTCGTGGCGCACGGTCTCGTCGCAGGACACCGCATGCGCCAGGGTGATCAGCGTCCGGATCCGCTGGTGAGTTTCGGTGAGCAGCCCGGCCGCGCGGTTGATCATGCCGTGCACGAACCCCACCGACGGTGCCGCGCCGGTCAGCGACTCCAGCAGCGCAACGACGCGGTGCGCGGGGATGAAGTGCACGACCATCAGGTACACCGCGAACGCGACCAGGGCGGGGCCGTATCCGACCGACCCGGACCGTGCCCCGTCGGGCCGCTGCGCGGTGTGGACCTTCCCGCAACCGCACTC
>DASQRI010000009.1:0-15222 GCA_035642975.1 Mycobacterium sp. | reverse complement strand
GTGTTGGGTACATGCTGCGCCCGCCGACATAGCGAACGAAATGAACACGAAATGAGTGCGCGCTCAACCACTCCGTGGTGGCGCCCGCGCACCCTGCGTCGTCAGCTGGTCCTGGGCGTATCGGTGGCGGTCACCGTTGTGATGCTGGCGGTGGGCGTCGTCTCCGTGCTGAACCTGCGAAGTTTCGTCAATGCGATGAACGATGCGGAAGTCGCCGAATCGCTGGACGCACTGGACCATTCGTTCGCCCGACACCGGCAAGGCGAGGTTGGCCACCGCAGCGACATCGGGCAGGCGATGCTGGGGTTCACCGGGCAGAACGCCGGAAACGTGATCGCCGTGATCCACGACGGCGAGGTGATCGGCTCGGCGGTGTTCTTCGAAGACGACCCTCGACCCGCCCAGCCCGATGTCATCGCCGCTATCAAGGCACAGCCCTGGCACGACGGCGACGTACGCACGGTGAAACTGGGCAGCCTTGGTTCATTCCGGGCGGGCAGCCAAAGCGCCGGCCCGCACGACCAACTCGTGGTCGGGGTTTCGCTGGAACTGGCAAACAAGACCATCAAACGCCGAATCGTCAGTGCCACAGTGCTATTGATAGCCGCACTGCTGGTGACCGCGGGGCTCACCGCTTTGGTGGTCGGATATGCGCTGCGGCCGCTGCGCCGCGTCGCCGCGACCGCCGCCGAGGTCGCCGGCACGCCGCTCACCGGCGAGGATCACCGCATCACCGCCAGGGTGCAACCGGATGACACCGATCCGGACAACGAGGTGGGGATCGTCGGGCACACCTTGAACCGATTGCTGGACAACGTCGACAGCGCGCTTGCGCACCGGGCCGAATCCGACCGGCGGATGCGGCAATTCATCACCGACGCGAGCCATGAACTGCGCACCCCGCTGGCCGCGATCCAGGGTTACTCCGAGCTCACCCGCCAAGACAGCGCCGCGCTACCCCCGACCACGGAATACGCGCTGGCTCGCATCGAGTCGGAAGCCCGACGGATGACGTCGCTCGTCGACGAGCTGTTGTTGCTGTCCCGGTTGGGCGAAGGCGAAGATCTGCGCACCGAGGACGTCGACTTGGGCGATGTCGTCCTCAACGCGGTGAACGATGCGGCGGTCGCGGCGCCCAGCCACCGCTGGGTCAAGGATTTGCCCGACGACCCGGTCTGGGTGCGGGGCGACCCGGACCGACTCCACCAGCTCGTCAGCAATCTGCTGACCAACGGCTGGGTGCATACCCCGGCCGGGGTCACGGTGACCACGGCGATCGCCTGCCATCGATCGGGCACCGATGCGCCCTACGCCGAGTTGACGGTCGCCGACGACGGGCCCGACATCGACGCGCAGCTGCTCCCCCATCTTTTCGATCGATTCGTGCGCGCGAAGAACGCCCAACACGACGGCTCCGGAAACGGACTGGGCCTCGCCATTGTCGACTCGATCGTCAAGGCGCACCGCGGCTCGGTCACCGCCCAATCGGCTGACGGCAAAACCGCTTTCCGGGTTCTCCTGCCGCTCGCAGAGTAGCCTGAATCACAGGGCACGCAGCAAATCGACTGTGGTTCGTCGGGCTAAGGTGGGCCGCTCTCTGATTTGGTTAAATCGGAATTCCGCGATCAGACACTGTCGTGATCCGCAAACTCAATCGGGCCGGCCCACTGTAAAGAAAGCGTTAGCGATGGGTCTTTACCCACAGACGGCGCTTAACTTCTATCCAGACCTCGTGTTCGAGGTCTAGATTGCATGCCGGTACTTGAAATCGATCGCCGATCGACCCGACCGGCTTGTCACGAACGGAGAAACCATGTCCGTGGTTGCCTACGTCTTGTTGACGGTGGGAGTGTTCGCTGTCCTCGGCTTGGCGCAAAAGCTGGTCGAAAAGTTATGAGCCGCGCCAACGACGATGCAGAGCGCAGCGATGCTGAGGAGTGGCGCCCATGAGCTACGCCAACGACGATGCAGAGCGCAGCGATGCTGAGGAGTGGCGCCCATGAGCTACGACAACGTCATCGGCCTTGCGCTCTCGGCGGTATTGGCGGTCTATCTCGTCGCGGCGCTGTTCTTTCCGGAAAGGTTTTAGGTGAGCACCTCTTTCGCGGGGTTCACATTCCTCGCTGTGCTCGTGCTGGCATTGGTGGCGATCCACATGCCGCTGGGCGACTACATGTACCACGTCTACACCTCGCCGCGGGACTGGCGAATCGAGAAGCTCATCTACCGCGTCATCGGCGCCGACCCCAAAGCCCAACAGCCCTGGTACGCCTACGCCCGCAGCGTGCTGGCGTTCTCGGCGGTCAGTGTGCTGTTCCTGTTCTTCTTCCAGTTGGTGCAGGGCAAGTTACCGCTGCACCTGCATGATCCCGCGACGCCGATGACCCCGGCGCTGGCCTGGAACACCGCGGTCAGCTTCGTGACGAACACCAACTGGCAGGCGTACTCGGGTGAGTCGACGCAGGGTCATCTGGTGCAGATGGCCGGCTTGGCGGTGCAGAACTTCGCATCCGCCTCGGTGGGCATGGCCGTCGCCATCGCCTTGGTGCGCGGCTTCGTCCGAATCAAGAGCAACGAGCTGGGCAACTTCTGGGTGGACCTGGTCCGGGGGACGATACGCATCCTGCTGCCGCTGTCGTTCATCGCAGCGCTCGTGCTCGTCGCTGCCGGCTCGATCCAGAACTTCCACCTGCACGACCAGGTCGTCACCACCCTGAGCGGCGCACACCAAACCATCACCGGAGGACCGGTCGCCAGCCAGGAAGCCATCAAGGAACTCGGCACCAACGGCGGTGGCTTCTACAACGCCAACTCCGCTCACCCCTTCGAAAACCCGAACAGGTTGACCAACTGGCTCGAGATCTTCCTGCTGCTGGCCATCAGCTTTTCGCTGCCACGCACCTTCGGCCGGATGGTCGACAGCAAGAAGCAGGGCTACGCGATCGCCGCGGTCATGGCTGTTCTCGCTGCGATCAGCTGGACGCTCACCACCTGGATGCAGCTGCAGCACCATGGGACGGTGCCGACCGCGGTCGGGGCGGCCATGGAAGGTGTGGAGCAACGCTTCGGTGTTCCCGACTCCTCGGTGTTCGCCGCTTCGACCACGCTCACCTCGACCGGTGCCGTCGACTCGGCGCACGACTCCTACACCAGCCTGGGCGGGCTGGTCGAGTTGTTCAACATGCAGCTCGGTGAGGTCGCGCCCGGCGGGGTTGGCTCGGGTCTCTACGGCATGCTCATCCTGGCCGTCCTCACGGTGTTCATCGCCGGGCTGATGGTCGGCCGCACACCGGAATACCTCGGCAAGAAGATCACACCCCGCGAAATGAAGCTTGCGGCAAGCTATTTCCCGGTGACTGAGCTGCTCGTGCTGCTCGGCACGGCCATCGCGATGGGGTTCCCGGGAGAGCGCGCAGGCATGGCCAACACCGGGCCACACGGTCTGTCCGAAGTGCTCTACGGGTTCACCTCCGCGTCCAACAACAACGGCTCGGCGTTCGCCGGCCTGTCGGCCAACACGGTGTGGTACGACACCGCACTGGGCCTGGCCATGGTCATCGCCAGGTTCCTGCCGATGATCCTGGTGCTCGCGTTGGCCGGATCGCTGGCCCGCCAACGCCATACGCCGCAGTCGCCCGGCACACTGCCCACTCACCGGCCGCAGTTCGTCGGCCTGGTGGCGGCGGTGACGGTAATTCTTTGTGCCCTGACGTTCCTGCCTGCCCTGGCACTCGGGCCACTCGCTGAAGGAATCCACTGACATGACAACGGCTTCGGCTTCCAAAACCCATTCCACCCATTCACCGCACCGCCGCCACAGCGACCACGCACCAGGCGGGCGAATCGAGGGCGGACTGCTCGACCCCGCGCTGCTGGCCAAATCAGTGCCCGATGCGTTGCGCAAACTCGATCCGCGCACCCTGTGGCGCAACCCGGTGATGTTCATCGTCGAGATCGGCGCTGTCTGGTCGACCGTGCTGACGGTCCGCGACTCGTCCTGGTTCGGCTGGCTGATTGTGTTCTGGCTCTGGCTGACAGTCCTTTTCGGCAACCTCGCTGAGGCTGTCGCGGAAGGTCGCGGCAAAGCCCAGGCGGACACCTTGCGCAGATCCAAGGCCGACACCATCGCGCGCCGGCTACAAGGCTGGTCACCCGAGAGTCACGGCACCGAGGAGGATGTCCGGGCACCGGAACTGCAAAAGGGCGACATTGTCGTCGTGGAGGCCGGCGAGATCATCCCGGGCGACGGCGAGATCGTGGAAGGCATTGCGTCGGTTAACGAAGCGGCGATCACCGGCGAATCAGCGCCGGTGATCCGGGAGTCCGGCGGCGACCGTTCCGCGGTCACCGGCGGCACCACCGTGCTCTCGGACCGCATCGTCGTCGAGATCACCCAAGAGCCCGGTAAGAGCTTCATCGACCGAATGATCGCGCTTGTCGAGGGCGCCAACCGGCAGAAGACACCGAACGAGATCGCGCTGAACATTCTGCTCGCCGCGCTGACGATCATCTTCCTGTTCGCGGTGGCGACCCTGCAGCCGCTGGCGATCTACTCCAAGATCAACAACCCCGGTGTGGCGGACACCTCCGCCCTCACCAACAACGGCGTTACCGGCGTCGTCTTGGTGGCGCTGCTGGTGTGCTTGATCCCCACCACCATCGGTGCGTTGCTCTCCGCGATCGGCATCGCTGGCATGGACAGGCTGGTGCAGCGCAACGTGCTGGCCATGTCGGGCCGCGCGGTCGAGGCTGCCGGCGACGTCAACACGCTGCTGCTGGACAAAACCGGCACGATCACCCTGGGCAACCGGGAGGCATCGGAATTCATTCCAGTCACCGGGGTCACGTCCGAGGACTTAGCGGATGCCGCACAGCTGTCCAGCCTGGCCGACGAAACTCCCGAGGGCCGCTCGATCGTCGTCTACGCGAAGCAGGCCTACGGCCTGCGGGAGCGCTCCCCCGGTGAGCTCAGCCACGCCCACTGGGTCGAGTTCACCGCGACAACCAGAATGTCGGGCGTCGACCTCGATGGCCGACAGCTGCGAAAGGGCGCGGCCAACTCGGTGGCGAACTGGATCCGCGAACAGGGCGGCACCATCCCCGACATCCTCGGCGAAATCGTCGACGGGATTTCGGCCGCCGGCGGTACCCCGCTGGTGGTTGGCGTGATCACCAACGGCGACGGCGGCAAGAAGGCCGACGTGCTCGGCGTCATCCACCTCAAGGACGTGGTCAAGCACGGCATGCGGACCCGGTTCGACGAGATGCGCAAGATGGGCATCCGCACGGTGATGATCACCGGCGACAACCCGCTGACCGCGCGGGCGATCGCCGACGAGGCCGGCGTCGACGACTTCCTCGCCGAAGCCACCCCCGAAGACAAGCTGATGCTGATCAAGCGTGAGCAGGAGGGCGGCCGGCTGGTCGCGATGACCGGTGACGGCACCAACGATGCGCCGGCGCTGGCCCAGGCCGATGTCGGGGTGGCGATGAACAGCGGGACCAGCGCGGCCAAGGAAGCCGGCAACATGGTGGACCTGGACTCCGACCCCACCAAGCTCATCGAGATCGTGGAAATCGGCAAGCAGCTGTTGATCACCCGCGGCGCGCTGAGCACGTTCTCGATCGCCAACGACATCGCCAAGTACTTCGCGATCATCCCAGCGATGTTCGTGGCGCTGTTCCCGGGGCTGGACCTGATCAACGTGATGCGGCTGCACAGCCCACAGTCGGCGATTCTCTCGGCGGTGATCTTCAACGCGTTGATCATCGTCGCGCTGATTCCGTTGGCGCTGCGTGGTGTTCAATACACACCGAGCAGCGCGTCAAAGCTGTTGAGCCGCAACCTCTATATCTACGGGTTGGGGGGCATCGTCGCCCCGTTCATCGGCATCAAGCTAATCGATCTGATCGTGCAATTCATTCCCGGGATGGGCTGACATGAACCGCGTCGGCCGCGATGCGGTGGGGGCACCCCCAGCCGCGCAGCGGCGAGGGGGACGAAGCGATGAGGAGAAACGACGCAAATGAATATTTCCAACCTCATTCGCCAGCACTGGGCGGCGCTGCGTGCGCTGCTGGTGTTGACCGTAATCACCGGCTTCGTCTACCCGCTGGCCGTCTGGGCAGTCGCGCTGCTTCCCGGCTTGCACGCCAAGGCGGAGGGCTCGATAGTCAACGTTTCCGGAAAGCCGGTCGCCAGCAAACTGATCGGCCAGTCGTTCACCGACAAGGACGGCAACCCGCTGCCACAGTACTTCCAGAGCAGGCCCTCGGCAGCCGGCGCCGGCTACGACCCAATGGCATCAGGAGCCACCAACCTGGGCCCGGAAAGCATCGTCGACACGCCCGCCGACCCGAGCAAACTGGCGCCAGGTGCCGATCCGTCCACCGCGGGCTTCAAGCCCAGCCTGCTGACTCAGGTGTGTTCGCGCAGTGTGGCGACAGGCAAGCTGGAGCAGGTTGACGGATCGCGTCCGTTCTGCACCGGTGACGGGGTGGGCGCGGTGCTCTCGGTGATCGGGCCGCGGGACTCGTCCGGCAATGTGGTCCATCCGACGCAAGTGGTCAGCGTGAACGAGCCTTGCTCAAAGCCCGGGAGCTTACCGACCACGGTGTTCCAGCAGCTCTATGCGGGCGTCCGGGTGCAATGCGCTCAGTACGGGCAGGACTACTCGGCGGGTCAGATCGTGCCGGTTCGCGGCGCTGCATCTGATCACCCGGTGGTGCCCGCCGACGCCGTCACCGCCAGCGCCAGCGGCCTGGACCCCGACATCTCGCCGGCTTACGCCGACATCCAGGTGGCCCGGGTGGCCCGGGTACGCGGGATCAGTGTTGCCCAGGTGCGAGACGCGGTGCGCCACAACCAGCGGAGTCGTCTGTTCGGTTTCGTCGGCGAGCCGGTGGTTAATGTGCTGGCATTGAATCTTGAATTGGACCGAAATTTCCCGGTGAAGTCTTGACCTTTCCGGTGGATGATGTCCATGTGACCTCCACTGACGGTCCAGCGGCGCCACCAACGGAAGGCTCCGACGACCCGCTGGCCCATGCTGCGCAAACACCCCGACGCGGTGAGTTGCGCATCTACCTCGGTGCGGCCCCAGGAGTCGGCAAGACCTGTGGAATGCTCGGCGAGGCGCATCGCAGGCTCGAGCGCGGTACCGACATCGTTGCAGCGGTAGTGGAGACTCACGGCCGCAAGAAGGTCAGCGAGCTCATCAAAGGCATCGAAGTCATTCCGCCGCATTACATCTCTTACCGCGGAACCCTGTTTCCGGAACTCGACGTCGAAGCGGTGTTGCGGCGAAAGCCGGAAGTGGCGCTGGTGGACGAATATGCGCACACCAACATCCCGGGTAGCGCCAATGAGAAGCGTTGGCAGGACATCGAAATACTGCTTGACGCCGGGATAACCGTGATCTCAACGCTCAACATCCAGCATCTGGAGAGCCTCAACGACGTCGTTGCCCAGATCACCGGCGTCGAACAGCGCGAAACCGTCCCCGACGAGGTCGTTCGCAAGGCAGCTCAGATCGAATTGATCGACATCACACCGGAAGCGTTGCGGCGCAGGCTCGCCCACGGCAACGTCTACCCGTCGGAGCGGATCGACGCAGCGTTGTCCAACTACTTCCGCACCGGCAATCTGACCGCGCTACGCGAAATCGCGCTGCTGTGGCTTGCCGATCAGGTCGATGCTGCATTGGCGAAATACCGCGCTGACAAGAAGATTACCGCCACCTGGGAAGCCCGTGAACGGGTCGTCGTCGGCGTAACCGGCGGCGCGGAGTCCGAAACGTTGGTGCGGCGCGCATCCCGCATCGCATCAAAATCGAGCGCCCAACTCATGGTGGTCCATGCCGTCCGAGGCGACGGACTGTCAGGCGTTTCCCCGCGCGAAATGGGCAAGGTACGCGAACTTGCCAACAGCCTCGGCGCGACCGTTCACGTCGTGGTCGGCGACGACGTGTCGACCACCCTGCTCGACTTCGCCCGCGAAACCAACGCAACCCAGCTGGTACTCGGCACTTCCCGGCGACCACGGTGGGCGAGCTTCTTCAGCGAGGGAATCGGCGCAGCCACCATCAAGAACTCGGGCAAGATCGACGTGCACATGGTCACCCATGAGCAGGCCAACCGCGGCTTGTCGTTCTCGCCGATTCCGGCGCGCACACGCCAGATCGTGTCCTGGCTGGCTGCCATCACCGTGCCGTGGGCCATCTTGGCAATCACCACACGCTTATTCGACCCGCTGCTGGACATCGGCGGAAAGACCGCGATCTTCTTCGCCGGAGTGATCGCCGTCGCGCTGTTCGGCGGCGTGGCACCGGCCGTGCTATCGGGGATGCTATCTGGGGCGCTGTTGGTCTACTTCATCACCGAGCCGCGATACTCCTTCGCCGTCAGCAACCCCAGCAACGCCGTCACCATCGTGGTCTTGCTGGGAGTCGCCATGGCGATCGCCGTGCTGGTGGACGCCGCAGCCAGCCGTGCCCGCGAGGCCAGGCGGGCGACTCAGGAGGCCGAGTTGCTGGCGCTGTTCGCCGGGTCGGTGCTGCGCGGCGCCGATCTCGCCACGCTGCTGGAGCGGGTACGGGAGGCTTACTCCCAGCGCGCGGTGTGCCTGGTGCGTGACGTCGACGGTCACTTCGAGCCGGTCGCCAGTGTCGGCAAAGACCCCTGCGCGACGGTGGATTCCGCTGACACCGCCGTGAAGGTCGGCGATGAGGAATTCTGGATGCTGATGTCCGGGCGCGGCTTGACCGGCCGTGACCGCAGGGTGCTGTCGGTGGTCGCGACGCAAGCCGCAGGTCTGGTCAAACAAGGCGAGCTCGCCGAAGAGGCCGGCAAGGTGCAATCGCTGGCCGAGGCCGATGAGCTGCGTCGCTTGCTGCTCTCTGCCCTCGGCCACGACCTGCGGACTCCGCTGACCGCCGCCAAGGCAGCGGTATCGAGCCTGCGCGCTGAAGATGTCTATTTCTCGGCAGAGGACACCAGCGAATTGCTTGCGACCGTTGAAGAGTCGGTCGATCAGCTGACCTCCCTGGTGGCCAACCTGCTGGACTCGTCGCGGCTGGCCGCCGGCGTGGTCCGGCCGGAGCTGACCCAGGTCTATCTCGAAGAGGTCGTGCAACGCTCGCTCGTCGGCATCGGGGGCCGCAGCACGATCTTCGGGCGGGGCAGCCTCGACCGGGTCAAGGTGGAGGTCGGCGGAACGGTAGCCATGGCCGACGCGGGTCTGCTGGAACGGGTGCTGTCCAACGTCATCGACAATGCGCTGCGCTACGCGCCGCACAGCATGGTGCGGGTCAACGCGGGTCAGGTCGGGGGCCGGGTGCTGATCAACGTCGTCGATGAAGGACCGGGGGTTTCCAAAGGCGCCGCGGAGCGGATGTTCCAGCCATTCCAGCGACTCGGCGACTGCGACACGACCACCGGACTGGGCCTCGGCCTGTCGGTCGCCAAGGGGTTTGTCGAGGCGATGGATGGCACCATCACCGCGACCGACACTCCGGGCGGCGGGCTGACCATACTGGTGGACCTGGCGGCGCCGTCCGAGGAGCGGCGCAGCGACGATGCAGAGCGCAGCGCCGTCCGAGGAGCGGCGCCTATGACTCGCGCAGCGACGATGCAGAGCGCAGCGATGAGAAGGAGCGGCGCCTATGACTAGGGTCCTTGTGGTCGATGACGACCCTCAGCTTTTGCGCGCGCTGCGGATCAACTTGTCGGTGCGGGGCTACGAAGTGATCACCGCCCCGACCGGCTCGCGCGCGCTGACGGCCGCCGCCGAGCACCCTCCCCAGGTGGTCGTGCTCGATCTGGGGCTGCCCGATATTCCCGGTATCGAGGTGCTCGCCGGCCTGCGTGGCTGGCTGACGGCTCCGGTGCTCGTGTTGTCGGCACGCACCGATTCGGCCGACAAGGTGGGTGCACTCGACGCCGGCGCCGACGACTACATGACGAAGCCGTTCGGTATGGACGAACTGCTGGCACGGTTGCGTGCCGCAGTGCGCCGGGCCGCGGTGCCCACCGGTGCGGATAATCCGGTGGTCGAAACCAGGTCGTTTCTCGTCGACCTCTCCGCGAAGAAGGTGATCAAGAACGGCACGGAGGTCCACCTGACCCCGACGGAATGGGGAATGCTGGAAATGCTGGTGCGCAACCGCGGCAAGTTGGTCGGGCGCGAGGAGCTACTCAAAGAGGTCTGGGGGCCCAAGTACGCCAAGGAAACCCACTATCTGCGTGTCTTTCTCGCGCAGTTACGACGCAAGCTCGAGGACGACCCGTCGCACCCCAACCATCTGCTGACGGAGGCCGGCATGGGCTATCGCTTCGAGGCGTGATCAACAGCGCGAAATACTTTGACCGAGAACGCGTTCACGCTGTAGTCGAAGGTTGTTGCGCCAATACCGGCGGCCCGATTCGACGGGCGCGCGAGTTCTGAAGGCGGCGACGACGTCGCGAGTAGTTCTCAGTGCCAGCAAAATTGAGTGTTGAGGCCGGATCGCCTAAAGCCGTGGTGTAGCCTGTTGCACTAACGGCATCGGCAAAGCGGGTGCCTACCCGCGCGGAGTCTTGGACTCGATCGCGATCAGGCATACCCGAGTGGCGGATGAGAGAATGCATCATCACATCATTGTCAGCGGTGACGATGCGCTGGCCGCCACAATCATCCAGGAGCTGAAAACCGCCGGCGCCACCGTCGTCCGGCTGGCCAACACAGATCTCGTCGACACCGGAGTCGCTCGCGAACTCGCCCGTGCCGAGATCATTCACGCTATCGCCGTCGTCTGCGCCGGTGATGACGACGCGATGAATCTCGAAATCGCGCTGCTGGCAAGGAAAGCGAACCCAAACGTACGCGTCGTTGCGCGGGTGGCCAACGATGTACTACGCGAGGCGGTGGCCGACGACAACGGACCCGGCGCCATTTTCAACGTCGCCGAACTCGCGGCACCGTCGGTCGTCGAAGCATGTCTGAAGCAGACCACGCACCCGTTTGAGGCTGCCGGCATCCGGTTCGTCGTGTCAGGCGGTGAAGCAGCGCGTGATGCCACGCTGCGCGAGCTCTACGGTGACTTGGCGCCGGTTGCGGTCATTGAGGGCGATAACTCGTCGGCCCCCGGCGAGATGGAGGTTTGCCCGGGTCGGGACCTCGAGGTGCGCGCCGGCGACTGGACGGTGATGATCGGGACCGCCGAAGAGGCGGCCAACCGGGGCATCAAGGTCCGGCGTCCAACCAGAACGCGGGTACGGATCCCCCGGCTGCGACTGGCGGTCGACGCGTTCCGGGTGCTGGTCAACGATTTCAACCCGGCGTTTTATCCCGCGTTGGCTGCCGCGCTGACCCTGATCGTCGGCTCGACGATGCTGTTGCACTCGACCTACCGACATCCACGGATGTCCTGGATCGACGCCTTGTACTTCACCATCGAGACGATCACCACGACGGGCTACGGCGATTTCAGCTTCAGTCATCAGGTGGTAGGGCTGCGGCTGTTCGCTGCCGCTTTGATGTTCGGTGGAGCGACCACGATCGCGTTGCTGGTGGCGTTCATCGCCGATGTGTTGCTGTCGCGCCGCTTCGTCTTTGCGACCGCACGCCCGCGGGTGCGCCATCTGCGCAACCACGTCATCGTCGTCGGGCTGAGCGCGCTTGGGATACGGGTGGTCACCGATCTGGTCGCCGCCGGATACGACGTCGCGGTGATAGAGATCGACGAGGATAACCGGTTCCTGTCGGCGGCACGCGAACTCGACGTGCCGGTGATCTTCGGCGACGCGACGCTGCTGCAGACGCTGGAAGCGGCGCGCGCGGACCGCGCACGCGCGGTGGCGGTGCTGACCCGCGATGACATGATCAACATCGAAACCGGGATCGTGCTGTCCGAGATGTTGGGCCCACGAGTGATGCCCAGGATCAACCGCCGAGCCGACGTTTCGCTGGTGCTCCGGGTATATGACCGCACGCTGGGCTTCGCGGTCGCGCAGCGGTTCGGTTTCGAGAACGTCCGCTCTACCGTCGCCTTGGCTGCACCGTGGTTCATCGGCGCCGCGATGGGCCTGGAGGTGCTGGGCACCTTCTCGGTCGGGCAGAGCTCCTTCATGGTCGGCGCAATGCGGGTTGCTGCCGGCAGCGAACTCGACGGCCAGCAGATGTTCGAAGCCTCGGACCAAACCCGCGTCATCGCGATCACCCGGGAAGACGCAGCAGTACAGATGCGGCCGCCCCGCGATGCGCGGTTCAGAGCAGGTGACACCGTCTACCTGGTCGGTCCGTACCGGGAATTGTTGACCACACTGCGCAAGGGACTACCGCCCCGAGAACCCGCCGCCGGCGTGGAACGCTCCCGCGGCGACGACGAAGCCCACCCCAACGATCGGCCGCACGACGCCGACGTCAGCCGCGAAGCACGAGCCGGCTGAGCATCGGCCGACGAGGCTCCACCCGTAAAGCATCCGTAAAGATACCTGGCAACTGCCTGAAGGCGGTCTTCCCGGCAGGAGACCCAACCCGGTGACGACATAGACTCGGCCTGGCCATCGGGTTGGGGGGCGAAACGCTGATGTCAACGAATCGGTAAACCTGAGAAATACGAGTGATTAACCTGAGAAATACGAGTGATTGCGGCCACGAATTGCTTTTGTGCACGCGGAATCATTTGTACACATCACGTTAAGACCCGATAATGGCATTGCCTGCCGGCTAGGACGTTCCGCTGGTGGGTGCCCTAATCCACGACCGGACGTCACGAATTAGGCAGCTTGCTCAACGATTATCGGAAAGGTGAAGCGGTGCATTCTGGGACCGTTGAGCCCGCATGCCGAGAAGGCGGGCCGGTGCATTTGCCAGAGGCTGCAAGAGCGATGATCCGTGCAGATAGGGTCATCGCGACGACGCTGGCCAGGGCCGACGACGCGCTGGAACCACCGGCGACAAAGATTGCAGCGCATGCCACTATTCACCCAACGGTCAATGGCGCGGCCACGGCCGGGTGCCGGGCCGGTTCGATCGTGGTGAATTAGAGGAGCTGGCTAGCAATGGATTTCGGGATGTATCCGCCAGAGATCACCTCCGGCCGAATGTATGCCGGCCCGGGGTCCGGACCGATGCTCGCCGCCGCAGAGTCCTGGCAAGGGTTGGCCGCGGAACTGCATTCGGCGGCCAACTCGTATCAGTCGGTGGTGTCGGGATTGACCGCGGGGCCCTGGCAGGGGCCCGCTTCGGCGTCGATGTCGGCTGCGGCCGCGTCATATGCCGCATGGATGCGCGCGACCGCCACGCAAGCCGAGGAGACCGGCGCACAGGCCAAAGCCGCAGCCGCCGCCTACCAGGCGGCGTTCGCGTCGACGGTGCCCCCGCCGATGGTCGCGGCAAACCGCAGTCAGCTGACGACGCTGGTGGCGACGAATCTCTTCGGGCTGAATACACAGGCGATCGCGGCCACCGAGGCCCAGTACACCGAGATGTGGGCCCAGGATTCCGCGGCGATGTACGGCTACGCAGCCTCCTCAGCATCCGCGACAACGCTGACACCGTTCACGCCACCACAACAGAACACCAACCCGGGCGGATCAGCGAACCAGGCGGTCGCGGTCAGCCAGTCCACCGGTACCGCTGCGGGCAACGCGCAGAGCACGGTGTCGTCGATTCAGCAGGCGTTCTCCGCGGTACCCAACGCGCTGACGAGTGCGGCAACGTCGGCCCAGTCGACTCCGCTCAACACGCTGGACCTGATCAGCGACCTGATCTCCATTTTCCTCGACCTACCCGCTGACCTGGCCGGCATTTTTGTCTCGGTGCCGCTGGGCACGCTGGGGATCGTGTCCCTCCCCTTCGACATCGGCGGTTATGGCACCGGTGTCCACACCGATGACATCATCAGCGGCTGGAACGGCGAACAGAGCTGGCCGGACACCGGGCCCGCGCCGGTGAAACCGTTCCCGGCGCCGCTGCTGAACCTGCGCGCGGGCACCGTGCCCCCGCCGACCCCTACGGCCGGCCTAGGTGAGGCGAACGCGGTCGGAGCGTTGTCCGTTCCGCCTACGTGGGCGGTCGCCACACCGGCGGTGAAGCCCATCGCGATGACGTTGCCGACGCTGCCCGGAACCACCGCCACGGCCGCCGGCGAACCGTTGGAAGGCGGTTCAGGAACCACACTCAGGGAGATGGCACTGGCCGGCATGGCCGGGCGGGCGATGGCCGGAACCATCGGTACCGGCGTCGGCCGGGCTGGCGGGAAGGCGGCTAAGGGCGCACCCGCGGCGGCTCGCGCTCCCGCCGCGGCGACGACCGGCGACAAAGCGGTCGCTGAGGGCGAGACATCGCACGACAAGCCACGGACCGTAGTCACTGGAGTCGCGGCCGAGCTACGCGAGTTCGCCAAGCTCCGCGACGAGGGAATTCTGACCGACGACGAGTACACCGAGCAGAAAAACCGCCTGCTCGGTCGCTGAGCCGCCCGCCGCCGTTCGGCGGAAGCGCTGGTTGCCTGGAAGAGGAATGCGCAGCAATGGATTTCGGGATCTATCCGCCGGAGATCAACTCCGGCCGGATGTATACCGGTCCGGGATCAGGGCCGATGCTGGCCGCTGCGCAAAGCTGGGGCAGCCTGGCTGACGAACTGTATACGGTGGCCAGCGCGTATCAGTCGGTGGTGTCTGAGTTGTCCTCAGGGACATGGTCGGGTCCGTCATCGGTGGCGATGGGTGCAGCGGGCGCGTCGTATGTGGAATGGCTCAGCGCGACCGCTGCGCAGGCCGAGGAGACCGCCGCCCAAGCCCGGGCGGCGGCGGCCGGGTACGAGGCGGCGTTTGCGATGACGGTGCCCCCGCCGGAGATCGCCGCCAACCGCAGCCTGCTGGCGGCGCTGGTGGCGACGAACTTCCTGGGGATGAACACTCCGGCGATCGCGGCCACCGAGGCCCACTACGCCGAAATGTGGGCCCAGGACGCCGTAGCGATGTACGGCTACGCGGGTTCGTCGGCAGCCGCGACCGCGCTCACCCCGTTCACCTCACCACAGCAGAACACCGATCCGGGCGGGACGGCCAGCCAGGCAGCCGCGGTCGGCCAAGCGATGACGACCCCCGCCGGCAATGCACAAAGCATCGTGTCAAATGTCCCACAGACGTTGTCCGCGGTACCGGACGCGCTGCAGAGCCTTTCAACGTCGGCACAATCGACTTCCCTCTCGGACTTATTGGGCCTATTGAGCGATT
>DASQRI010000008.1:0-13571 GCA_035642975.1 Mycobacterium sp. | reverse complement strand
TGCGCGATCAGATGGCCTACCGGATCGCCGGCGAGGTGCTCAGCCGGGTGGCTCCACCGCCGCCGCCGGGAACTCCGCCCCAACTCGCGCTGGCCGCGGTGCTTGCCGAACGCCACCGCCGAGAACTCGCGCGGTTACGGCCCGTCACCAATGGTTCGGCGCCCATTTCTTTCTATCCGGGGGTGCCACCGAGCGGTCCGCCGCGGTCCACCAACGGGTTCTCGCCGCCCCAGTAGAGACGGCGCGGAGCTATTGCGCGACGGTGACGGCGAGGATCGTGACGTCGGCGATCATCAATGACAGTGCCAACACCGGAACCACGAATCCCCATCGACGCCGGGCGGTGAAAAACGAAATGACGATGGTCAGCGCCGCCACCACCGGGGCGCCGTAGAACAGCGTGTTGAAGCTGATGCCGCTCGGACCCAGATTCGGACACTGCTTATCGCTGCACGCGGCAGTGCTCATCACCGCACCCAACGCGACCGCCATGACGACGCCCGCGCCCACCACCGTCAGGAGCGCCAGCGCCCAGTTCACCCACAGTCGCAGGCGCTTGCTGCGATCGGGACCGCCGGGCGGTGCGTTTTCAGCGTCGCGGTTCGGACCCGTGTCGATCTTCACGTTGCCGTTGTCCTGGTTCATCACTGCTGTGCTACCCCGCGACCCGCAGCCGCAAACCGCTCTGGAGCACACCGCTCAGAAATTCGCCCTTGCGTAACGATAGGTTCCGATATATCGTTGGCATATCGGTAGCGCATCCGGCGCTACCTTTCCAGAAACGAGATCAACCATGAACAACCCATTTCCCCATGTGGGCGGGCCGTTCGCGGGTGGGCCGGAAGCCATGAGCCCCGGCTTCGGTCCGCACGAACGCCGCGCACTACACGAACACCGAAGGCAAGCTCGCCGCGAATTCCGCGAGTACGTCCGCGGTCACGACGCCGGCCATGACGGGCCGTTCGGACCCGGTTTCGGTCCCGGCTTCGGTCGGGGTTTCGGCCGCGGCTTCGGTCCCGGCTTCGGCCCGGGCGGCCCTCGCGGTGGACGCCGTGGCGGCCACGGCCGGCGCGGTCGCCGCGGTGATGTCCGTGCCGCCATCCTGGTACTGCTCGCCGAGCGACCGATGCACGGCTACGAGATCATCCAGGAAGTCGCCGAGCGCAGTCAGGACCTGTGGAAGCCCAGCCCCGGCTCGGTTTACCCGACCCTGCAGTTGCTGGTCGACGAGGGACTGATCGTCGGGTCGGAAACCGGAGGCAGCAAGAAGCTGTTCGCGTTGACCGACACCGGCAAAGAAGCCGCCGAGAAGGTCGGAACACCGCCGTGGGACGAAATCGCCGACGGTGTCGACCCTTCCCATCTGAACCTGCGGGCGGCTCTCGGGCAGCTGTTCGGCGCAGTGGCGCAATCCGCCCACGCCGCCAGCACCGAGCAGCAGCAGCGCATCGTCGAAATCGTCAACAACGCTCGCCGCGAGATCTACGCGATCCTGGGCGAAGACGACTGATCGACTCAACAACGGTGGGGGCCAGCATGTTCTGGTCCCCATCGTTGTTTATGCGTCAGGAAACCTCAACCCAATCCAGCGTGCGCTGCACGGCTTTACGCCAGCCCGCATAGCCGCCCGCACGTTGCTCCTCGCTCCACTGCGGTGTCCACCGCATGCCTTCATGCCAGTTGGCCCGTAAGTCATTCGGGTCGGCCCAGAAACCGACCGCCAGGCCCGCCGCGTAGGCCGCGCCCAACGCAGTAGTCTCGGCAACCACCGGCCGCACCACGTCGACACCCAGCACGTCTGCCTGGATCTGCATGCACAAGTCGTTGGCGGTGATCCCGCCGTCGACCTTCAGCACTTCAAGGCGCGCACCGGAATCGGCTTGCATCGCGTCGACCACGTCACGGCTCTGATAGCAGATCGATTCCAGCGTCGCGCGGGCCAGATGCGCGTTGGTGTTGTATCGCGACAGTCCCACGATCGCGCCGCGGGCGTCGGAGCGCCAATACGGTGCGAACAAACCGGAGAACGCCGGAACGAAGTACATTCCGCCGTTGTCGTCGACCTGCCGGGCCAGCGCCTCGCTCTGCGCAGCCCCGCTGATGATGCCCAACTGGTCGCGCAGCCATTGCACCGCTGAGCCGGTGACGGCGATCGAACCTTCCAGGGCGTAAACGGGTTTGGCGTCGCCGAACTGGTAGCAGACGGTCGTCAGTAGACCGTTGTCCGACCGAACGATCTGCTCGCCGGTGTTCAGCAGCAGGAAATTGCCGGTGCCATAGGTGTTTTTGGCCTCTCCGGGGTCCAGGCAGACTTGGCCGACCATCGCCGCGTGTTGGTCGCCGAGGATTCCGGTGATGGGCACCTCGCCGCCAAGCGGTCCCGCCTCTACCGTGACGCCGTACGGCTGCCGCGGCGAGGACGCCGCGATCGACGGCAGCATCGACCGCGGGATGCCGAAAAAGGACAACAGCTCGTCGTCCCAGTCCAGCGTTTCCAAATCCATCAGCATGGTCCGGCCGGCGTTGGTGACATCGGTGACGTGCACCCCGCCGCGGGGACCGCCGGTCAGATTCCACAGCAGCCAGGTGTCGATTGTGCCGAACACAGCGTCACCGGATTCGGCTGCGGCGCCGACACCATCGACGTTCTCCAGAATCCATTGCAACTTGCCGCCGGAGAAATATGTCGCCGGCGGCAGGCCCGCTTTGTGCCGGATCACGTCACCGCGGCCGTCGCGGTCCAGTGCTGACGCGATGCGGTCGGTGCGGGTGTCCTGCCAGACGATCGCGTTGTAGTACGGTCGGCCGGTGCGCCGGTTCCAGACCAGGGTTGTCTCCCGCTGATTTGTGATACCCAGCCCGGCAAGGTCTTTCGATGACAAGTTTGTCGTGTTGAGCGCTGATATTAAGACCGAGGTGGTGCGCTCCCAGATTTCGATCGGGTTGTGTTCGACCCAGCCGGCGCGCGGCAGGATCTGCTCATGCTCGAGTTGATGGCGGCCCACCTCGGCGCCGTCATGGTCGAAAATGATGCAGCGGGTGCTGGTGGTGCCCTGGTCGATCGAAGCGACGAATTCGGCCACGTGCTTTCCTCCCGCGATCCCGTCCATCATGGACTACGCGGGCAGCCAAATCCTCCACATCGAGCAAGCCGTCCCGAGCGGCAGTCGCGGCGCGCAATTGCCTTCGCTCAGGAAGTCACACACCTGCGAGGGGGTCCAGAACGGGGGTCGGTTGGGATCAAGTCGACGCCCAAGAAGTTGTCGATGTAACTGACCGAACCGTCGACATGGTCAACACCAAGCTGGAGAACCCCGGGTTCTGTTAACACAACCTCGTACGAGTCCGATCCCGTCGGCCCAAAATACGTATCAAGGTCGAAACCGGTCCCGTCGTAAGTCCCGGTGACGTAGTTGTCGAAGGCGAGCGGGCTGGTCGTGTAACTAAAGGTTCCGTCGTACCCGTCGATCGTGTACGGGCCCAATGTCGTTACGACGGGGGTCGTTACGTCGGAGTCTGCGCTGGCGAGGGGGCTGGCAAGCAGGGACATCAACGGAGCGACAGCAGAGCACCGGCGGCAATGCCGACAATGCCAATCGTGCGGCGGTGACGGTCGTTCATTGTTTCGCCCTTTCGCCCTGTGAATTCAGTAAGAATATGCTGAAATTATCCGGCATGGCCGTGGCACCGGCAACTCCAAATTCGACTTCAGTGGAATAAGGCACGGTGGCGTCTCGCTTCACGCCGTCACAAACGCCGTCGAGGTGTTGCGCAGGGGTGCGCAAACCGGTTGCATCGGCGTAGTGGGCAAAGACGTCAAGCGGACCACCTTCGCGCGGGTCGACCGGCAGGAGTACCGGCGCAAAGTGCAACTGTGCCTGGACGTCTTCGAAACGATGCTCGCGCAGTCCAGCTTCGAGTTCGACCGCCCGCTTACCGGGATGGAAATCGAATGCAACCTGGTCGATGACGACTACCAGCCGGCGATGAAGAATCAGGATGTCCTGGCCGCGATCGCCGACACGGCATACCAAACCGAATTGGGTGCTTACAACATCGAATTCAACGTGCCGCCCCGACCGCTGGGCGGACGCACCGGGGTGGCACTGGAGGCCGAGGTACGGGCCAGTTTGAATGCCGCCGAGACCAAAGCCAACGCCGGAGGCGCCCACATCGTCATGGTCGGGATCCTGCCGACATTGATGCCGGAGCACCTCGCAAACGGATGGATGAGCGCATCGACCCGCTATGCGGCGCTCAACGATTCAATCTTCAACGCCCGCGGCGAGGACATCCAGATCGACATCAGCGGACCCGAGCCGCTCAGTATGAACTCGACGTCCATCGCTCCCGAATCGGCCTGCACCAGCATGCAGTTGCACCTGCAGGTGTCACCCGCCGATTTCGCCGCGAACTGGAACGCCGCGCAGGTGCTGGCCGGGCCGCAGCTGGCGCTCGGCGCCAACTCGCCGTACTTCTTCGGTCATCAGCTGTGGTCCGAGACCCGCATCGAATTGTTCGCGCAGTCCACCGATACCCGACCCGACGAGCTGAAAACCCAGGGCGTGCGGCCGCGGGTGTGGTTCGGCGAACGCTGGATCACCTCGATCTTCGATCTCTTCGAGGAGAACGTCCGCTACTTCCCGTCGCTGTTGCCCGAGGTGTCCGATGAGGATCCGGTCGCCGAACTGGCCGCCGGGCGCACCCCCCATCTGCCGGAGCTGCGCCTGCACAACGGCACCGTGTACCGCTGGAATCGGCCGGTATACGACGTCGTGGAGGTCGGTGGGGTCCAGCGGCCACACCTGCGGGTGGAGAACCGGGTGCTGCCGGCCGGACCGACGGTCGTCGACATGCTCGCCAACTCGGCCTTCTACTACGGCATGTTGCGCGCGCTGTCCCAAGAGGACCGCCCGGTTTGGACCAAGATGAGCTTCGCTGCGGCGCAACATAATTTCCTCGAAGCCGCTCAGCACGGCATGGGGGCCGGCCTGTACTGGCCGGGGTTGAGCGAGGTGAGCACCGAGGAATTGGTGCTCACCAAACTGCTACCGCTGGCCTATGAGGGGTTGGACCGTTGGGGCGTCGCCGTCGAAGTACGTGACCGGCTTCTCGGCGTGATCGAGGGCCGCGCCCGCGCCGGCATCAACGGCGCGACTTGGCAGGTGTCGACCGTGCAGGCGCTAGAGCAGCGCGGGATGAACCGGCCCGCGGCATTAGCCGAGATGCTGCGGCGTTACTGCGATCACATGCACAGCAACGAGCCGGTGCACACCTGGGAGGCCAGTTGACGCGCGTAACGCTCGTTCAGCGTGACCCAATGTCTTCGCCGCTACAGGAGCATCGAGGTGACCAATCCATCAGCTGATCGCACTTCGGTCCGACGACGATTCGCGGGTGCGATGTGCAGCACAATAGCTGGATACAGCACCCAAACTGGTGGGTCGACCATCCCGATGACTCTGAAGAACTGCATTCGCCGGTAGAAGCCCGCCAGCACGCGCGCGGCCAGTGGGCCCGCCACAACGGCGGCGAGAACCACCGAACTGGCGCCAAGCTTCATGGCGTTACCCCTTAACGTTGCCGAAATTGCAGCGAGCGCCGCCGACGAAACGATGTTCGCGGCACGCGGTGAAGCCGGATAGCGTATGTGACTACTCCAATGTCGCCACCGTTTCCCCGACGCCTCGACGGTGCGGGAAGGGAGCGATCAGGGGCGTTGCGACGTGCGCTTCGTAGCTCGCACCTAAGACTTTTGAATTTCACTCGGACCGGCGCGCAGGATCGCGGCCAAGTCCGCGCGCGACGTCGCTCCCACCCGTTGACATGCGCGATAAACGTGTCCCTCCACGGTGCGGACGGACATCACAAGCCGGTCAGCAATGTCGCGGTTGGACAAGCCGGCAATCACCAATTCGATGACCTCCCGCTCGCGACCGGTCAACGGAACTCCCAACGGAGTCCGCAGTGCCGGCGTGGACAGCCCACCGCATGCGGCGGCCAACTCCCGCGCCAGCGCGGCAGCATACATGGCGCGTTTGCGCTGCTGAGCATTGCCAAAAGCCACGGACGCTTGCGCCGCGACGTCAGCCGCGGTGGCTCGATCACCGATCGCCCGGTAGTCGGCCGATGCTGCCAGTAGCCCTTCGCCGTCAAGGGATTTCAGCGATTCGGTATGCCGGGCAACGGCGTCAGCCAGCGGCAGCGACAGCATGTCGGCGAGTTCGCGCGCTCGCGCAGCTCCGGATGCATCGCCCCACTGAGCCGCCGCCTGATGGCAGGCCAGCTCATGGGTCCACTGACTTCGCTCACGCGCATCTGCGGCAGCCGCCTGCACAATCGTGACCGCGTCGGTCAGCGAGCCGGCAGCGGCCAGCACCCACGCCGTCGACAGACTCAGCGCGGTCTGCATGAACAGGTAATCTTGCGGCACACACTTCTGGGCCTCGCTCAACGCCTCTTTCGCCTCGTCTGGCTGTCCGAGCTTGGCATGCGCCTCCGCCAGCGCGAAGCAGCTTGCAGGCCTTAATCCTGTTGTGACGCCGTGCTTTTCGACGCCCGCCAGCGCTTCGTGCAACAGCTTGAGCGCGTTGGGGAGAGCACCTCCCACCAGTTCGGCGTGGCCCAACAGAAACGACAGGTTCGCGTACGCGAGCCCGGGTATATCGCTCGCCGAGTCGGCGATGTGTTTGGCAGAGTTCACGCAGTCATCGATGCGGCCGGTTAACCGGCACGCCCGCGCGTACACGGACCCGAACCAGAACCGCATATGCGATGCCTGAAACGACGTCATCGCACGGTGGAGGGCCTCGTCGGCAACTTCGGTGATGTCGTCAACTCGTCCCAGCGCGCCTTGCGCCATGATCAACGCCACCGACGCCATCATCGCGTGAAAGTCCGGCAAAGCAGCGGACTTCATTGCAGTCCTTGCCTTTTCTGCGGCCAATTCACAGCGCGCCATTACCGCGTCCACACCGGCTTCGACCGCGATGCGCTGCGCGCGGTCTTCCCCGGACTCCTGCTTTGCCGAAAGGGCCTCGAGGATGGTCCATGCTTCCGCGGGTCGGCCCAGCATCCAGATCAGATTGGCTGCCCGCACCGTGGCCCAGTGGTGGGCGTCAGGGCGGCCGGCTGCACTCATTTCCCGCAAGGCGGCCTCGGCTTGGTGACCACGTCCGAGAAGTAGCAGGTTCATTGCACGCAGGCTCGCTGCTCCCGGCACGTCGGCATCGGCAGCGGCGCCAGCGAATCGGTCGGCCAAGTCGAGATCGAGCAGGGTCATCGCGAACCGTGCCGACCGAAGGAACAGGTCGGGGTCAGGGGCGAGGTCGGATTCCAGGGTGAGCAGTGCCCGGCGCACGGTTGCGGGCATATCCGCGTCTGTTTCTTTCGCCAGCCGCAGCGCCAGTTGCCCACGTACACGTGACAGATATATCTCGCCCGCGGTTGCGCGCCGAAGCTCCCCAAAAAGCGGGTGCGCCAACCGGGCCAGCAGCGTATTGCCCGTCCGTTCGACGGTCACCAACCGCATCTGTTCGACAGCCTCGAGATCGCGGCGGCCAACCAGGTCACACAGCGCATCGACGGGGAGCGGTTCGCATTGCGAGAGGGTGTCCACCACCAGCGCTTGCTCTGGCGTCAATCGACCTAGCTGTCGGTCGACGATGTCGCCGATGCTGGACGAGACCACCACGTTCTCGTCCCACATCCACACCCCGGCCAGCCGCCGCAGGCAGCCAGCCGCCAGCTGTTGCTTCAACAACTGCCCCACGAATAACGCGTTTCCGCCGGTCAGCCTCCAAAACCGCTGGGCGCTGCGGGCGTCCACCGGCCCGCCCAGCTCCGCCTCGATCATCTCGCGGGTGTCATCCGCCGAGAATGGTTCGAGGTCTATGCGAGCGAGTAAGCCGTCTTTCCATAGCGCAGTCACGGCATCGGGCTCGTCGGCGCCGGCGCGCACCGTGACGACCAGCCTGGCACCCCGCGACTGGGCGAGCTGATGCACCACGTGCGCGGACAATCCATCAAGCAGGTGCGCGTCATCGATACCAATCAAGAGGCGCCCTTGACGTTGTTGGGCGACAAAAGAATCAATGAGACGCCGGACGCTGACCTGCGGATCCGAAACCACCTCGCCCAGCGAGGCGCTGAAAGCGCCGAGCGGCAGTGGGCGGGCCGACTCGGTACCGATAATCCAGCTCGTGCGCACACCGGAAACTCGCACGCGGTCCAGGATTTCACGCGCGAGTCGAGTCTTCCCGACACCCGCGGGCCCGACAATCACAACACCTGAATAGCTGCCGACCCCACTAAGCGCGCGCTGAATAGCCGTTAGTTCGCCGTCGCGCCCGGTCAACGGATCGCCGCTGATCACGAGCATCCCATCGCTTCGGCCATTGCCATATGGCCCTGAAAACCGCACGCCGTCGCCTTGGCCCGATAGCGATCTAGCCAATCGCGGTAGCCGGTCTGATCGCCACCTTGCCGTGCCACCAACGCCCGCAGGCGCAGCAGCGGAATCTCGTGCAGCACGAACCCGGGGTCGGTTGGCACCGCTGCCAGCCGGTCGATCACTTCCTGCGCCGTCTGAACGTCGCCCGCGGCGCCGCGCTGCAACAGCGACTCCACCAGAACAGTGACGGCGGGACCACGGTAGATCATCTCGCCGGTGCCGAACTGGTCGTCGACGATCGCCTGCGACAGAGCGATGGCACCATCAAGATCGCCGATCCGGGCCTTCTCCTTCGCAGTTTGAGTGTCGACGATCGGCAGCGCCACAAAGGTAAAGCGTTCCTGCACGGCCTTTTCCCGGGCGGAGGCCATCAGTTCGAAGCCGGCCTCCCGACTCGCGTCGTCCCCATGGACCAGCACGAGGCCGCGAGTGAGCTGGGCAAGGCCCAAGTTGAAATCGTCCGCGAACTGCTCAGCGACCTGCAGCACCTCCGCCGTGTCCTGCCAGGCGCCTGAATCGACCAACAACGTCCCATTCGGGATGGTGCCGTACTTGAACCAGTTCGCTATCACCCGGGTCGTCGCGTCGAATCCGCGAGCCATGGTGATGGCGTTGTCGAAATCCTCCATCCAACCCGAGATGCCCAAGCAGCATCTGGCCGCGCCACGCTCCGCCATCCCCAGCGCCAGCGGTGATCCAAGGATCAGGTTGCCCTTGGCGAGGTCGCCGGCGGCGAGGTCGATGCGACGCTGCGCCAGACGCAGGCCTTCGACCACTTCGCCCGCCTGGTACTTCGCGTAAGTCGGCCCGTAGAGCAGCCCGACCGTCATCGCGGAGTCGCCAACCGACTCGATGAGATCCACGCATTCGGAGGCCAGCCGCGACGACTCGAGGTAGCGGCCGCGAAACGCCAGCAAGCACACCCACCCGGCCATGCCGATGGCCAGCGACCGCTTGTCACCGGCGTCCGCGGTGAGCTCGCGAAGCTCGTCGAAACCGGCGTCGGCGACACCGCCACCGATATGCCAGGCGCTCCCGCAAAGCAAGGTCCGTGGTGCGATCCGCATCGACAAGCCATCCAGGTCGGCCGCCGATAGCCGGTCCGCGACCTGCCGGGCGCGCTGCCAACTCACCCGTGCGGCACCGATGTCGCGGTATCTTGACCACGCTCCGGCCCGCATATGCCAGCTGAAAGCTTCCCGCAGATTACCCGCGGCCTCCAGGTGGGTGGCGATCAGCGCGGCGTTCTCCTCGACCGAACCCGGGTCACGCTGTTCGATCACGCGGGCCAAGCAGCGGTGCAACTCGGCGCGTCCCGACTTCAGCTGCGACTCATAGGCCACCGTGCGGATCAGCGGATGCCGGAATGCGTACTCGGTGTGCGGGGTGAACACCACCGGATCGATCAACTCCGCTGCAGTCAACTCCTGTAGCGGCGCGTCCTCGAGGAGGCTGACCAACGTCTCCTCGTCAAATCGCAAACCGATCACGGCGGCAGCATTGAGGGTGTGCTTGGCGCGGCCCCCAAGGCGGTCGATGCGGGCGGCGATGGTGGCCTGAACGGTGGCCGGCACGCTGACCTCGGTGACATCGCCGCCGGACACATAGCAGCTCCAGTTTCCATGCAAGACACCGCGCTCGACGAGGTCGCGCACGATTTCCTCGGCGAAGAACGGGTTGCCCACCGCTCGCTCGGCGACCTGCCTGACCAGTGTCTTTACCGACGGGTGCGGGCCAACCATTTCACCGGCAAGCACCACTGTTTGCGATTCACTGAGCGGTGAAAGCGAAATCGTGTGGGAACCCGGTGTCTGGGTCAGCGCGCCGCGGTACTCGGGTCGGTAGGTGACCAGCACCATCGCGGGGATCTGGGGAATTACGGAGAAGAACTCCGCGAACATCGCTTCGCTGGCCCTGTCGATCCAGTGCGCGTCTTCGATCACGTACAGTGCCGGCGCCTGTCGCGCCAGCAAGGCGGTGTTGATCATCTGCGTTAGTCGGCGCCGCCGGGCATCGGGTTCGATGTCGGGCAGCGCGACGCCGTTGTCCTGGATACCAATCAGGTCGTTTAGCAGCGCCACATCGTCTGGCTCCGCATCGGGAAACCTGGCCCGGAGCAGGGCGCGCGCGGACGCGGCGTCCAGCTGATTAAGCCTGAATGCCGTTCGCAGCATTCGCGCGACGACGTGGAACGAGACCTCCAGACGATGAGACTCACAAAATGTGGAAAACACCTCGACGCCAGACTCATTGGCGATCCTGGCGACCTCGCGGGCCAGCCGGGTTTTGCCGATGCCCGGCGCTCCCACCACCCCGACCACGCATCCCCGGCCGGCATTCGACTCATCCAGCAGTCCTTTCAGGGCGCCCATCTCCCATTGCCGTCCAACCAGTCGCCACTCGCGCCGACCGGTCAGCACCGGATCGGCGACCGTCTTAAGCAGCTGACGCGCAGCAATGGCGACATCGGAGCCCTTGATGTGCACCAGCTCCGGTTCAGCAAGCACGGCGGCGTTCTCGACCAGCCGGGCGGTGGACTCGCTGACGATCACCCCGCCGGGCGGCGCCACGGACTCCATCCGCTGGGCCATCCCGACGTGCTCACCGAACGCGGTGTAAGTGATCCGGTCGGTCCCAATCTCCCCAGCAACCACCTGGCCCGAGTCCAAACCCACCCGAAGCCGCAGCGCGACATGGTCACGACTGTCCACCTCGGCGGCCAGACCCTTGATCTCCTGCAGAATGCCTAACGCGGCCAAACAACCGCGCAGCGCATGGTCCTCTAACGCGACCGGCGCCCCGAACAGCGCCATAATGCCATCGCCAGTGAACTTGTCGACGGTACCGCCGTACCGCTGTACCACAACTGCCGACCGATCGAAGACCGCGGTCATGATTTCGCGTAATCGTTCCAGTTCCAGGGACGACGCCATATCCATGGAGCGCACCACATCAGCGAACAGCACCGTAACCTGCTTATACTCGGCCGGTTCGTGCGTCGTTGCTGTCGGCGCTCCGCAGACATCGCAAAACCGCGCCCCGTCGCGGATGGGTCCGGTGCCGCACCCACCGCAAGCCACAACGGCAGATCCCATATCGGAGCCTCCGCGTATCCCCTCTCGCGACTGACCTGATCCGCTTCACCGTTAGTCGACCCGCAGAGCATACTTCCGGAATCCTGGGAGTATCGGCTAAACCTAAGACTTAGTTAATAGCGTTTACGTCGTGGACGCATGGCGGCAGGCCCTCATCCACTTATTAAACCTGGATCGGCCCAAGGCATAAGACGCGCACCATCAGGTAGCGACACCGGGTGTGGCTACCGCCATGTGCCCGTCGAAGCCGCAGGCCGTCGCTCGTACGCGTTAGCAGTTGCCGGGTTCACTGATGTGCCGCGCGATCCGCATGCGTTCCTCGCCTCAGGCGATTTACCGCCCTGCGCAGGCAGTGGCGAGTCGGTGGCCTCGCGGATGTACTCACCAATCTGCCGCAACGAGCGAGTCGCCTCGGGCACCACCGGCGCCGCCAGCTGGAAGACATGAACCTGGCCAGGCCAAATCCGCACCTCGGCCCGCACGCCGGCCGCCGCCAGCTTGCCGGCGGCCAGCCGCGCGTCGTGCAGCAGCAGCTCGGATCCAGACACGTGAATCAACGTCCGCGGCAGACCGGGTTCGACGTGATCCAGCGGCTCATACAATTCTTCGGGCTTGCCATCGATGATGTGCTTGCTGGCGGCGCTGGCCGCCAGCGCGACCAGGGCATCGAACGCCTTCGCCGGAAACATCGCATCGGTCTTCATGTTGGGATGCGCCTGCTTGGGTTCCTTGGCCAGCTGCATCAACGGCGAGATCGCCACCAGCGCCGCCGGTTCCTCGCCGATCTCCTGCAGCCGCTGCGCAAGCGCGAACGCCAGATAGCCACCCGCGGAATCACCAGCCAAGACGATCTGGTCTGGCTCGTACCCACGTCGCCGCAGCCAGCGGTAAGCATCATGACAGTCGTCCAGGGCCATCCCGACCGAGTGCTTCGGAATCAGCCGATAGTTGACCACCAATACAGCCGAGTCAGCGAATCGCGAGAGCGCGTTGACAACGCGGCTGTGTGAGTTGGCCCCGCAGGTCAGGAACGCGCCGCCGTGCAGATAGAGCACCACCCGGCGGTTGCCGTCCGCGGGCAGCACCCGGGGCGCGCGAACCAGCTGCGCGGTGGCGTGGGGCAAACCGACCGTCGCCCGGATGGTGCCGGGAGCAGGGCGTAGGACCTGGGACGCGAAGTCAATGAGGCCAAACGGCCAGGGCACATGCGGAATCTGGCTCCACACAGCCAGAGTTGGGCGGATCGTCAGCCGCGACGCCAGCCACACTAACCGAGCGGCGATACTGGGACCGCTCTCGATGACCTCGACGGGAGCGCCGCCAATGGCTGAAAATCTGCGTGTCTCAACGAGGGCACGCGGGCGAACGTGATTTCGGGGCGAGCCAGATACCTTGGCCTGTACGGTCATGCTCAACACTTCCTACGTCGTTGTAGTCAGTCGGCGAAGTAGCGGAACGCCCCGTTTGAGAGCAGCAAGCAAAATGTTGGCGAATCTCTCACCCTCGGTAAACGGCAGCGGCGCAACGCAACCTAAGCGAATCCGACCAACAATTCCATCATGTAGCGCGTTCAGGGCGCTGGAGCCGTCGAGCGGCATCCGCTCGAGTGTGTCGCCAGCATGCATGATGGCTCCCTCCTGAACGCGGCGGAATGCTCTGTCCGAGATCACCTTTAGCGGTTTGACGGCGTTTGCGTTGTGTTCTTCGCCATGTAGCGGTCACGTAATCGTGGCGGGCGTGACGATCTTTTTTTCTATGAGCAAGCCGATCGTCGGCCCAACAGAACCCAGCGGCATAGAGTAGCCGGCTACTCGAACTGCGGTGGTGTGTAATTGTGGGCGACCCGAACTCACAACCCCATACGCTCCCTGCATGACACGTAGTCGGGAGCGTACCCGGGCGAGCTACGAGACAACCCGGGCAGCAATCAGGTAGTGCACTACTCCTGTGCGCAGCACGCTACAAGCGGAACCTGAGACGCTGCCCATCGCGATCTCGAGTGCGGTATTGCTCTGAGGTCTATT
>DASQRI010000007.1:0-8286 GCA_035642975.1 Mycobacterium sp. | reverse complement strand
ATCCTTTTGTTTGTAATAGTCGTCGCGCCGCAGCTTCGCCTTACGCTTCGAGAGCGGGCTGGTGAGTTGGGGGAAGCGTTTGCCTCGACGTTAACGGAATGACGACGTGATGCTCAGGCATTTTTACGGTTTTCATTCTTGTCGCAGGTCAAAATGCAGTTTTGACTCTGACCATGGTTATCAATCGACGCAAGGTGTTGGGCGGAGCTGGCGTTGCCGGCGCGGCCGCATTGAGCGGAGCCGGTGTCGACCGGGCGTTGGCCGGAGGGCCCTCCGGATTCCAAACTGCGAAGGAAGAGCAATTGACTGACGACGCTGCACGATTCGGTGATCCTCGGATTCCGGCCGAGCTGATCACCACGCAATCGCATCTTTTCCCTCTCGGCAACCTGCCTGCCAAAACGTTTGACGGCGGTTCGCTGAAGCAAGCCCACGAAGATAATTTCCCGATCCTCATGGGTCAGCAGGCCAGCATCGTGTTCGTGACGTTACAGCCCGGAGGTATTCGCGAGCCGCACTGGCACCCAAGTGCCTGGGAGGTTAACGTCATTACCCATGGGGTGGCTACCTGGACCCTGCTCGACCCACTCGGGAACGACGAGAGTTTCGACGCGCATCCCGGCGATGTGGTATTCGCACCACAGGGTTCGCTGCACTATTTCGAGAACAAGGGCAAGGAAGACCTGAATATGGTGATCGTCTTCAACGCCAGCACGCAGGAAGGCAAGGACGACATCGGTATTGGCGCGTCGATCACCAAGCTGCCGCCGAGCGTGCTCTCAGCCCTCTTCGACGTCCCCGCAGAGACTTTCAGCAAGTTCAAGAAGATCGACAAGCAGGTCACCATCGTTAAGTCCCGATAGCCGTGCACTCCGGTCATCGTCGGGTGGCAGCGCTGCGCCCATCGGGGTTGGCCATGGGCACGAGGTAGACCGTCAGGGGGATGTCCAGATTGCCGTCGTAACTTGTCTTTGGAAGGTTGACCACCACGGCCAGGTTCGGGTATTCACCGGCGAGCGTTGTCAGCGCCGTCACAAGATCGCTGTATCGGATGTAGTTGCTGAGCGTCCGGTAGTCAGGCATCGGATTGCCCGTTGCGCGCCAAAGCCAAGCGGAATCACACCATCCGCAAACTGCAATTGGTCGGCAGTCGGGGGTATGAGTTGGGGGTGTTCGTGGACGGTGACTTCGAAGGAGCGGCGCAGTTCGTCCAGCAGATCGTCCGCTGGACTGTAGACAACGAGACGGTAGCGGCCGTCGGGCTGACGCTTAGCTCGAGGCCGACACCCGTAGTCGATGCCCCTCGTGAGGAGTTGTCTCGCGTCATCAGCCGTCGGAACAACGACTACCGCAGAACGCATCTCGCCCCATTTCTGCACTGAAGTCCTCGCCGATTTCGAGAGACCTTTGAACATGATCGCAACAGCACGGTTACCGGTCACGAGTAGCGCACTACTCGACCAACGGAGCCGCATTACTTGGACTGGTCCAGCTCGCCATTGGCTTCGCCGGTCAGGCACAGCGGCGCGTCCGCGACGCTTTGATCACCGAACGTTATCAGTTCCGTTAGAACGCAATAGAACTCGTGTTGGAAGGGCATATCGCCTGGCCGAGGCGATGCCATGAGGGCGGTCAGCTGGGAGGCTAGGGAAGCGTGTCTCAGAACTTTGTATTGGACCGATCGAGTTGGTGTCGCCACCGGAGCGCCCAACGTCCCGTAGCGTGTTGTACCTCGGTCGTCGCTCGGAGAGGGGCGGTGGTGTAGGTGAGTACCGTTAGGCGTCGGCAGATCATGATCGCTCTGGCTGTCGTCGCAGTCGTGACTTCCGGTGTCGTGGTCGTTGTACGGCTGCATTCGACTCAGGGTTCGGCACCTGCAGCCCCTCCGGCAGGGGCATCTACTTCGGCTTTGACCGCGCCTCAGGCCCCGCCACCGCCAGGGTTTCCGGATCTCAATGGTTTCACTGACGTGTCGGCGGATCACGATGTGTCCCAACATTACCCATTGGGAACATTTACCAGCCCCACGGGCTTGCAGTGCGCAATGTGGAGCAGCCGTGGAGACACGGCAGCATCCTGCTTCGGGGCGATCCCAGGTCTCGATCATCCGGCGAACCGGGTTTACGCGGGGGACTACAAGGCATATTTCGACGAGAGCAGGCCTCCTGACACAGACAAGCTCAACGGGAAGCCATTGGTATCAGGCGAGAAGGTGATCTTGGGCGCCGGCGGAAAGCTGATGGGCGGTGACCAGATCACCTGTGGTGTGCAAGACGTTGTAGTCGCGTGCATTTTAATCAGGGGATTTGGTCAGAACCACGGCGACGACACCGCCCAACGCCACGGCTTCGTCCTCGACCCACACCGCAGCTGGACGTTTTAAGCACTTCGAGATTCCCGATTAGGTCGAGTACGGGTACCGCTAGTGGAGTAGTGGACTACTCGTGCGGTCGTGCGCACCGCGGGTGATGATTCGCGTTGTCGGGAACACAGAACCACGTAACCCCGATGCCCCGAGCGGCAAACCTTAAAACCACTGAGCTTCAAAGGGATCGACATGACGACGACAGCACCGCCATCAGCGCCTCAAACGATACGGAGCGTCCTGCTCGGAATCCTGGGCGTTCCGCCCAGCGTCGCGGCTCAAAGCGCCGCGGTCTCGCCCGACGACGCCCTGGCTCAGCCGGACACAGCGAAGGTGTACGAGTTCACCAGCGTCGACTATCCCGGCGCCGCGCAGACACTGGTTTTCGACACTGACGGCACCACGGCGCTGGGCGCGTTCATTTTCGACCCGAGCAGCGCGTCCTCGCCCGTCACGGCATTCACAGAGGCAGGAGGGGCTTACCAGATCCTCAACGTCCCCAACTCGACCGCAAGCATCGCAACTGGCATCAATACGTCTGGTCTGATCGTCGGGGTGTACAGCGACGTCGCGGGCTCGGCACATGGTTTTGCAACCAGCGACAGCAGCACCTTCACCGACGTCGATTTCCCCGGATCCACTGACACTCAGGCCATCGACGTCAACGACGCCGGAGTTATCGTGGGCGACTATTTCGACGCTGCCAACGTCGAGCATGGGTTCGTCAACACCGGCGGCACGTTCACGGCCATCGATTTCCCGGGAGCCAAAAGCACTGCGGTCGGCGGAATCAACGCCAACGGCGACGTCGTCGGAGGATATACGGATACAACGGGAACAAACCACGGCTTTCTGTTCTCGGGCGGTGTGTTTACCCCGATCAACTTCCCGCTCGCCAGCAGTACGACCGCCTGGGGAATCAACGACAACGGGGACATCGCCGGCCTCTACACCGACACCGCGGGTACATCGCACGGTTTCGTCTACGCCGACAACAACTTCAGCACCGTGGACGTTGCAGGCGCCAGCGCAACCCAACTGATACGCATCAAGAACTGGGAACAGGTGACCGGCGTGTACATCGACGCCCTCACCGCGGAACACGGCCTCACCGGTCAGTAGCAACTTCAACCAACCAAGCACGGGGTCAAAATGACAACGCTCGAAACGAAGCCATCGAAGAAGGTCCAACCAGCAACGCGGACCAGTGCCGCATCGAAGAAAGTTCCACCACCAGTGCGGACTAGTACCGCATCGAAGAAAGTTTTACCAGCAACGCAGAGCAGTACGGCGTTGAAGAAGCCGACACCACCGAAACGAGCCGGCAAACCCGTACCACCAGCACCCAAGTCGGGTGCCCGCCCTCTGGCGCCTGCCGTGCTCGCTGCGGCTGTGCAGTCGCTGGCGCTGCCGCAGCTGCCGCAGCCCGCACCGGGGCAAGCCATCAATCTGGGGCCCATCGCCGGGACCGAATCACCTACCGGCCAGTTCGGCGCCGGCGGCGTCGACCTCGGCGAAATATCACCCAGCGGTCTCGTGGCTATCGGCGGCGACACCTTCTCGGGAAACGCTGAAGGCCAGGGAGCGTGGAGCGCATCGATGGCCCTGCAAGTCGCGCCCGGCACCGTTAACGGCAACACAATCCAGTTCAGCGGCTCGTTTGGCGGGAATGGCACCCTCTACGACGAGCCCCCACCACAGGTCGCAGGCGGCAGTCAATTGCCGGCCGGGACCGTCCAGGTCTTCGGCGTCGACTATGCCTTCGTGGTAAGGACGGCGAACCTTCAACCCATCAATACGCGACTGGTAACAATCGACCCGGACAATCCGGGGTGGGCGACCGTTCCCGGGTCCTGCCGGGACGCACAAAGCTGGCAGAACGGCAACGAAACACAGATTAGCGGTTACCAGGCGCCCGACGGTAATTGTTATATCGTCGCCGACGGGTTCGCCCGCGATCACCAGGTGTGGCTGTACCACTGCCCGGCGTCGAGCTTCACGGACCGGAATACGTGGTGGGCCTGGGGAATCGGGGACGACGGCAATTGGGCTTGGAATGTGAACCCGACACCGCTTAGCGGTGACAACTGGGGCGAGCTAAGCCTCCGGTTGATCGAAGGCATGTCCGTATTGTCCGGGTTCAACGCGTCCACGGGGAATGTCGAGGTTCGGGTGACTGACGACGTGACGCAAGTGTTGGCGCCGGAAACACCGGTCACGATAGTTGCGACCCAAGAAACCGTTCCGCAAAACTACGGCGGCTACATCGTTCCCGGCTCCACTCTGGACCAGGCGATCATTTTGGTGAGTCAGTGGAATACCTGGACGGGCGATCCGTACAACGTGCAACAGTTCGTCGTCAATCTCAATCGCTGAGCGGCCGATCGAGGAAAAGCTTAGCTCGCGTTAGAAGCGCCAGAGCGTACCACGTTGCGCCGCAACGTTACCGGTTGCCCCGAACCTTCTCGATGAGAAGATCGAGAGAGGAGACCGTGGTCGGTACCACGGACTCTTCCGACCGAGATGTTCGAGGCGCCAGTACATGATCGACACCAGTTGGATGCAGTAGAGAAGCATGTCCTCTTTGGTTCAATGAGGGCACCGAAGGAGCCGAGCGGGGTCTGGCGGCCATCACGACCGGGCTCGGCTGGCTGCAGGTTGCGAAACGGTTGTGGTGATGGGCAAGCCGAGCAAGGCCGACCTGGAGGCGTGCTGGAATGTCGGCGCGACAGTTGCCGCGACATTGATGGGGTGAGTGGCGGCGAGTGCCCCCTTCAGCCTTCCTCGACCCCGACCAGAATTAAAGGCTGTCTCGAACTAGACGACATACGAGGGTCTCAAAACGTCGTGTTAGACCCAGTCGAAGGTCGAAGGCGCGTTTGACGCGACGAAACGGACCGATCACCCGAGAGGCACCGCACCAGGACGTGCTGGTCAACTGGTCGAGGAGACGTGGGCGCGGCCTCGCCCCGCCTCGCTCGCCTTCCGGCAGATGACGAGGGCCTCGACGTAGTCCCAGCGATAGCGGTCGGGGGCATCCGCGACGCGCTCCTCGAGCTCTCCGAGGAAGTCGGCGAGGAGACCGGCAGCGCGTGCCTCGCCCTCGCGCGCGAAGGCACGACGGAGGAGCGGACCGCCCCATGCCGTCACGCTCTGGACGTAGTCCCGCGCGAACACCGCGGGATCGTCGTGCCAGTAGGGGTTGTCGAGACGGAACAGCTCGGCGCTCTCGAGCTCGAGGCCGGCGATGCGCCCGCCGCCCGCCTCGAAGGGAGCCCGGAACTCGTCGAGCGTGCGCTGCCAGACCGGAACGACCGCCGCGGCGACGGTGGCGCCGCCGATGCGCCCCGCGCGGCGCCAGTCGGCGAGCAGCAGGTTCATGTCCCCGACGATCTCGACGTAGAGCCCCGTCCTGTCCGGGCACGGAGCGGGAGAGGCTGGGATGGCGGCGATGAACCACCCCCCCGGCGCCAGCTCCAATGCGCGCATCTCGAGCAGTCGCTCCCACTGCCGCTCCGCGGCGCCGCGCCAGGCGCGCCGCTCGTCCTCGTCCACGTGGTCCGGGTAGCCGGGGAAGATCGAGCCGCTCGAGGCCAGGTCGGCGGCGTCGGCGACCCAGTGCATGGCCGTCCCGGTCACCGCGATGTGCACTGTGCCCGGTGGAACGGAGGGCGCCCGGTGCAGGGGGATTCCGGCCATGGAGACGACCGTAGCGGGAGGCGGGTCGCGATCGAGCGCTCGCCGGCAGGCCTCGCCGTGGGCCTCCGGCAAGGCGTAATGGGCGCCGGTGCCCGTGTCGGCGACCCCGGGGCCGGCCTCGCCCGGCGCAGGGATCACGACCATCGCGCCCTGGTCCGCCGCCGGGCCGAAGGCGTCCCGCAGGTGGGCGGCGGCGATCCCCCACGCGTTCGTCGGGAGATCGACGAGCGTGTAGATCAGCTGCCGGCCGGCGCGCTGCGCCACGAGATCGCGGATGAGGCCGTGGGAGTTCACGCCGTCGGCGGCGCCCAGATCGGCCACCCGGAGCACCGGCTCGCTCGCCAGCCGCCCCGCGGCGGCCATCACGGCCGGGTGGGTCGCCTCGAAGGAGGCGCGCTGCGAGAGGGCGTGCCGCGCATAGTCGTCCGCCATGCTCGAGAGCTCGGGACGACGTGACGGCGTGGCGCATCCTTCCCGCAAAGCGCCGCCGCGGTCCGGACGGCGCGACCGGGCTTATCGTCCCACAGGGCCGGCGTGCGGAGTATCGCGGTGGCCGAGGCGATGACCTGACGGTGATCAGGCAGGTGGTTGCCACTGCCTCGAAATAGACGACATCTGTGAGGGTCTCAAAACTTCGTATCGGAGGCACGTGAATGCCAATGGCTGTGTAATGGATGCGCCACTCTCAGGCCTATTGGGGACGATGCGCTGCGAAGGAGGATGCCAACGGCCGTCGACTTCGACGGTGCGCGGCTGGGAGGCAATGCCGGCGTTCGTGTCATGAACCTGGCTGTAAGAACAGAGAATTGAGCTAATTATGGCTGGGCGAGTCGAAGGCAAGGTCGCGTTCATCACCGGGGCGGCGCGCGGTCAAGGCCGCGCGCATGCAGTGCGACTGGCGCAAGAGGGTGCGGACATCATTGCCATCGACATCTGCAAGCCGATCGAAGGATTCTTGAACCCGCCGTCCACGCCGGAGGATCTGGCCAGGACCGCGGATCTGGTGAGGGGCCACAACCGCCGCATTGTCACCGCCGAAATCGACGTGCGTGACTACGAGGCCCTCAAAGCGGCAGTGGACAGCGGGGTGGAGCAACTGGGCCGGCTGGACGTCATCGTTGCAAATGCAGGCATCAGCAACGCTGGCAGCGACGACGGCGACACACTCGATAAAGTCAGTGAAAGAGACTGGCAGGACATGATCGATGTGAACCTGTCGGGCGTGTGGAAGACCGTGAAGGCCGGTGTGCCCCATATATTGGCGGGCGGCCGCGGGGGTTCGATCGTGCTGACGAGCTCGGTCAACGGGTTCAAAGCCTATTCCTCTCTCCATCTCGGTCATTACGTGGCCGCCAAACACGGTGTCGTTGGTCTTATGCGGACGTTCGCAGTCGAATTGGGTCAGCACATGATCCGCGTCAACTCGGTGCACCCCACGTTCGTGAACACTCCGATGGTATTGAACGAGGGGCTCTACAGGTTGGTCCGCCCCGACCTGGAGAATCCCGGCCCCGACGATTTGGCCCCGTTTTGCCAGATGTTCCACACGCTGCCGATCCCGTGGGTGGAGGCGCAGGACATCAGCAACGCGGTGCTATTCCTCGCGTCCGACGAATCCCGCTACATCACCGGTGTCACACTGCCGATCGATGCCGGCCAATGCCTCAAGTAACTGGGTTTCGAACCGATCTCACCGCTAGCGCACCGGATCTCACGGTGACACCCCGCGTACCCGCTCGCCGAGGCGGGCGCGCAGCGTCTCTAAATAGACGAGATATGAGGGTCTCGAAAGTTCGCTTTCGCTGCCACCGTTGATGCGGGCTGTGTGACATCCTGTGCAGGTGTCTCCGCAGGACCCGCCTTCGGGGGTGGTGACGTTCTTGTTCACCGACGTGGAGGGTTCGACCCGTCGGTGGGAGGCCGACGCCGACGCGATGCGGGTCGCGCTGGCTGCTCACGACGCGGTATTGCGCTCGGCGATCGAGGCACACGGCGGTTGGTTGTTCAAGCACACCGGTGATGGGGTGTGTGCCGCGTTCGCCTCGCCGAGCTCTGCGGTGGATGCGGCGGTGGCTGCGCAGCGGGCGCTGGAGTTGCCGGTCCGGATGGGGATCGCGACCGGTGAGGCCGAGCTGCGCGACGGAGATTACTTCGGTGCGGTTCTGAATCGTGCGGCACGGGTGATGGCCGCCGGGCATGGCGGCCAGATCCTGCTGGCGGAG
>DASQRI010000006.1:0-2481 GCA_035642975.1 Mycobacterium sp. | reverse complement strand
GCGGCGTCCGCCGCTGGCGCAGCGTCCGGCGCGGGCGGCGCGTCCGGAGCCGGTGCGTCAGGCGCGGGAGGCGTGTCGGGCGCCTCAGGCGGCGGCACGAACGCGGCAGGCGCGAACGGCGTGGACGGCACGTTCGGGGTCAGCCGCTCGTAATCTGCGGACGCAACGGCGTTCGACAGGGTGAGCGGAGCGGTAGCGAGCACGCCGGTGATCGCGGCCATGGTGAGCTTCTGGCGGACGGTCTTCAACATCGTTCCTTTCGCGGGTGCGCGCGCCGAAGCAAGCCCAGCGATGTGGGCCGTTGCCGGTTTCCTGGCGGTTCAGATGCTTCGAGTCGCGCCGTCTCGTTCAGGCACGACAGCAGGGGCGTGAGCCGCCGACCGGGCTGTTGCCCAGCGGCCGCACGGGGGCATCGTCGCCGTCCGTAGCCCCCGCTCACACGCGGGTCCGTGGATAGATTTTCTTTTGCCTTTTCGGGCCGAAACGGACCGTACGAGACCGGATTGATTTCGTCATCTCGTGACACGCCGGTATCTCGGACCGATCACGGCTCGATTACGGCCGCATCAGCTAATTGACTTCCCAGGTCAAAGACGTCTTTGTCGCTGGCGTCAGTTCCCTTGCGTGAGCGTTCAATCGTGAGCCATGTCACGCACTTTTTGTGAGCTGCGCCACGGGTTCTGCCGTGACGAAACCGACCGCTTCAGATCTGGTGTCGTCTCGTCACCTTGCGGCGCGGATGTTATCAAGATCACACGTTTGCCAGACCAACTCAGCATGGTTAACCCACACCGGCTCTGACAGCAGATCATCCAGGTAGAGTCGTCGGCGAAATCTGTTGTTATACAGACTATTCCAATCTACTCACGCGGACTTGCGCGAGAGTTGCGCTGCCGAAACAGCGGTCGGAGTCAGCCCAGCCCACTGCCTGCAGTTAGACGCGCGCGCAGATTAGTAGGGCTGTCTACCAACATATTTCGCGACCACGCTCCGAAAGACGTCCATCCGACACGCCGAGTGATGGGCAATGCGAAGCTGGCCTCGACGCTCGATGCGAACACTTTGCCAGAAACTTGGCTTGCGCGCCGCCACCCGGGGCGCAACACAAGTTAGCGAGTATCCGAAACCAGATCGCCGGATGACCCAAAGATCCGCTGCCGCAACGCGATACGATCGCAGCCTCAATCGCGGATCCTGCGCCGATTTCCGATTAGTCGCAACAATTACTCGAAGCGGGATCGAATTCGGGATGGCAAACAGAAACTGCCGCGAATTTTAAATGCGCGAATTTACACTATTAATTGCGCGCGATAATGAGTCGACTATGTCAGCGAGCGGCCTGCAGTAAGCCGCGCAGACCGGTCGCCCCTTTGACGTCAGCCGGCGGGCGGGACTCGGATATCACGATCCGTTGTGAGTCGACCCGGTCGACCAACGCGGGCAAGTTCCGCTCGCCGGCGGCGACCAGCGCATCGACCGTGGTGGTGAGCTCGGTCCGGTACACCGCGGCCAGGTAGTGATTGCCGCCGTCCCACGGCAAGACGATGTCTGCGTCGACCTCGACGGCTCGGGCCGCAAGCACGTCGATCAAGTCGGCGGTGAGAACGCCTGCATCGACAGAGCACAAGAACGCCCACTTCGCGCCGGCCTCGGCGGCGGCGTGCAGGCCACGGCCGATCGCCAGTAGTGGGCCCACTCCGCGCACGTCGTCGCGCACCACGCGCGCCGGCAATTCCGGCAGCGCTTGGCCCGGTGCGGCGACCACGAACACCGGCTCGCACCGCTGCCCGACGATGCCGACCACGTGCTCGACCATCGTGGTAGGCGCGTGCGAGCCCGAAGACCCGGCAGCAACAGGCTTGGTGGCCTTGTCCCGGCCGTTCCGGAGCGACCCGCCGCCAGCCAACACCACACCGGCTAATGAAGCCGGCTTCGCCGCGGCGGCCATGTCAGTTCACAGTCCAGGTGTCGCGCCCGTGCAGCAGCGATTGCAAGGCGGCCCGGTCGGACGGCGTGGACTCCCTGGCGGCACGGACCTGTGACCGGGCCGCGTCGTCGTAGGCTGGCCGGCTGACCTGACGGAAGATGCCCATCACGGTGTGCTCGAGGTTTTGCTGGGAGAGTCGCGAGAGGGCGTAGGCGTAGGCGGAATCGGTGGCGTGCGCATCATGCACGACGATCTGCTCGACGCTGGTGTCGGCGGTCTTGGCCACTTCGAGCCCGAAGCCGGAGCGTACGACGCAGTATTCGTCGCTGGCACCGAAGACGATCGGCCCGCCGTGCCGGACGTTGATCACCCGCTCCTCGGCACCCTCTTTCCGGAGCGCGTCGAACGAGCCGTCGTTGAAGATCGGGCAGTCCTGCAGGATCTCGACCAGCGCCGACCCGCGATGCTCGGCGGCGGCGCGCAACACCTCGGACAGACCCTTGCGGTCGGAATCCAGCGCGCGGCCAACGAAACTCGCCTCGGCGCCCAGCGCC
>DASQRI010000005.1:0-6030 GCA_035642975.1 Mycobacterium sp. | reverse complement strand
TCGAGATAACCGTTGGGGTCTGGCTCTGGCTGACCCACCGCATTAATGACCTCGGCGGCCCAGCCATGCATCCCGGCCCCTCCTCGTGGCGCCGAGGAGCCCAGTACAAGTCGCCGTACCAGGTCAGGCCGGATCAGAGCGATTTCCTGGGCAAGGAAGCTCCCGATTGAAAACCCAAGGATATCGACCAGCGGCGCGTCCAGGGCGGCGATGAAGGCAATGGCGTCGCGAGCCATCTGCTCGATCGTGTCGGGAGTCGTTCCTGATGTGGCCCCCACCCCCACGTTGTCGAATGCCACGACGCGCCGGTCCGGTGCCAGGGCGTCGACAAGTCGAGGGTCCCAGTTCTCCAGGTTCCCGCGGAAGTGCTGTAACAGCACCAACGGCACTGCGCCGGTGCCGATCTCACGGTAGGCGTAATCGATGCCGTTGTCGGCGTGGATGACCTTAGTGGGCGCGGTGCCGTAGCTAAGTACCGTCGTGGTGGTCATAGCGCCTTCCTTTCGCGGTGTCCCGTAAGCGAGGGGGGATGGCCCATGGGCCAGCTAGCCCACAGTCTCATGCCACGCACCGGCGGTCACTCACCCTTTCGGGTGACGGCCTTTTTTAGCTGGCCGATTCCGCGCAGTCGCCGTGGCTTTCGGTCATGCGCCTTCGCCTTGAGCTGTTGAGGAACAGTCGCGCGTTGGCCAGGAAAAGTTCTGAATGTTGTGACTGTGCGCCATGGCTGGCGTCGGGAAGCATGAGAAGTGTGGCATCGCAAAGGTGCTCTTCGAGGATGACAGCATTGACTGAGTCAACGACAACATCTTTGGTGCCGTGAACGATCAGGGTCGGCTGCTGGATTGTTCTGAGCATGGCGTAGCGGTCAGTGCTCGGTATTAGGCCCCAGTCGCGGATCGCGCGCAGCTGAGCGGTGGCGGCTGTCGTGGTGACGGGTGTATCGCGTTCGGCCCGGCGGCGGCTGAGGCGGTCCAAATATGCATGACCCGCGGCCTGGCTGGCGTCGCTTGGAGTGAAGAACGAGTTCAGAATCAGGGCTATGGGATCATTGAGGTCGTCTATCGACAGTTCGGTGAAGGTCAGTTTTTCGCCGCCACGTGGCCCTGTTCCACACAAGATCATGCGCTGAAGCATCTCGGGATGAGACGACGCGATCTGCTGGGCGATCATCCCACCGAGCGAAAACCCCAGGAAGTCAACGGTTGTCAGGCCCAGGGCGTGAAGAAGCCCGACACAATCGACGGCAAACTCGGCGACAGTGGCCGGGGTGGCGCCAGTCGAGCCTCCGATTCCCGGGTAGTCGAACGTGATCACGTCACGATCGGCCGCTAAACCATCGACGATGAGAGGATCCCAGTCGTCCAAGTTCGCGGCGAAGTAATTCGCGAGCACCAGCGGTATTCCACCGCGACTACCCACTCGCCGATAGGCAAAGTCGGTACCGCTTGCGGCTCGCACGAACTCGGTCGACGTCTGGGAGTACGTCTGCATTGTCGGTGTGTTCACAAGCGCCGCTCCTGCTCCCTTTGGGTCGTGTCGCGTTCGAGTTGGTTCGGTTGATCGTTATTGCGGGATTGAGTGTCGGATTCGTGGGGGCCGAAGGGTGATGGTTGGTTAGGCGGCAGCGAGGGCTTCTCCGATGAACTCGGCTACAGCGACGGGCTGAGTAATGAACGCGGTGTGGGACCCGGCGATAGATCTGGTCGTCGCCCGCATCCGTTCGGCCATGAACCGCTCACAGTCGGGTGAAATGGCGTTGTCGTACTCGCACACCAGGAACCAAGACGGTGTGGTCTTCCAGCCGGCGGCGGTCGCGTTCTCCGTTAGCGCGGCCAGTGACAATGGGCGTTGGGTGGCGAACATGACCTCGGCCGTATCGACAGGAACATCGGCACAGAACGTTTCGCGAAACTTCTCGCGACCGATGTACAGATCGGGTCCCTGTGGTGCCCCCGCAGCGTCGTAGGTGGTGGGGTAGGAGGTGGTCGACAACAGCGACGGTGCGAACGGCTGTTGCACGCTGGCGCAGCTTTCCCCCGCATCAAGACCGAACGCGGCCAGGTAAACCAGTCCGGTCACGTTGCCCAAAGCGGCGGATGCCTGGGTGATCACGGCGCCGCCGTAGGAATGACCGACCAACAGCACGGGTCCTTCGATCGCCGCGACATAGTCGGCGATCGTGGCTGCATCAAATGCCAAACTGCGCAGTGGGTTCGGCGGCGCTACAACGGTGTGGCCGGTGCTGCCGAGCTCACGGATCATCCCGTTGAACCCTGACGCGTCGGCGAACGCGCCATGGACCAGTACCGCGGTCGGCGACGTTGGGGTACTCATGGTTGTTGTGGCCTTTCCGGCAGTCCGCCGTGTTCCACCCTTGAACATGGCACGTCCGCCGGTGGCGGTCAGTCACGTGTTTGCGTGAGATGCTGCACCGTCTGAGTGAATCGACTCCGTGTCCGGCGACGCCCCTCGTCGGCCTCAGCGGTGCAAGGGGTTTCTCCGATTGGCACGCCGGTCGCGCCAATCGCGTGGTGAGAGTCCGAATTCGGCGCGGAACGCGCGGCTGAAGCTGGACATGTCGGTGAATCCGTGACGTCGGGCGATGGCGGCGATGGTGGCTGTGGCGTCGGCTTTCGCCAGGGCTTGGCGGCACGCTTCGAGGCGGTGGCTCCGGATCCAGTCGGCAAGGCTGATGCCGCTTACGGCCAGCACTTTGTACAGGTGGCGCTCCGAGATGCAGAGCGCGTCCGCGATCTGCGCGGCGCACAGATCTGGATCGTTGAGGTGGTTGCGCGCATATTCGAGGATGCGCAGCTGCAGTGTGGCGGCCAAGGGGCTGGCCGCGAATTCGTCGTCCTTGAGGTGGGTGGCGATCACCGCCCGGACCAGTTCGATGCTGGGGTGCCCGACGAGGTCGGCGTTGACGGCAGTGAACAGCGCGGGGTCTGCAGCCAGGCGACGCAGGTAGTCGTTGGTCAGCGACGTCAGAGGATGTCCCGGACTCAGGGATACCGCGCACGCCTCTCGGATCATGTCGTGCGGCAACGCCAGCGCGGAATGGGGTATCCGAAAGAATTCTCCGGTCATGCCGGTGTCATTGAGCAGTGTGTAGGGCGCGGTGGAGTCGTAGATCACCAGCCCACCGGGTTGCAGCACCGCCTCCCGGTCGCCCTGAACGACCACGCTGGACCCGCTCAGTTGCACGTTGACGAAGATGCTGGGCTCCAGGGTGTCGCGAGCCAGCGCTGGGGTGCGCTCCACTTTGAAGGCTGATGTCTGCCCCGAGCAGATGGTGAGATCGCCCAAGCTGGTGATGACTCCGCGTGCGGCGACTCCCCGGGGCCGCTTGAGCCAGTGCAACTCGATCGGCACCATCGTCGCGGCCAGTGCCTCGTGCACGAACTCGGCGCGGTCTCTTTCGTCGACGGCATTCGTATTCAGGACGAATGACATCCGTACACCCCTCTATCGCCGCCCAGGTAGCTACCCAGGTCACTGCAGTCACTCACCCCAGCGCGAGGCCGCGACCATGCGTTCCAGCTCTGAGAGATGCGGTGCCGTTGATCGTTCACGCGCCATCACGGCGCCCATTGAGTACCTCTGTCCGCGCTCAGGAACTTCGCGAACCTGCTCCACGATGTCGTCGACGATGCTGCGGCCCAACGCCAACCGTGGATAGGCGGCGTGAATGACTGCCGCCTGCTCGTCGGTCACCAGGTTGGTGGGGAATCCAAGGTCGATGCCGACGCCGGCTTGCACCAGCATCGGCAGCGGACCGCGACGCTCGGCGATGCCGTCCGATGTGTGCAGTGCGATCGCTTCCCACACCTTGTCCACCTCCGCCGCCCCCAGCCCCTGTGCCGCAAGGAATTCCGCGGCACGGTCAGCACCGTCGACCTCGAAGCGAACCGGTTCCCGCGCGCCGCGGCGCAGTCCGATGTCGTGCAAAACCGTTCCGGCGAACAACAAGGCCTCATCGACCTCGCCAGCCAGATTCAGGTGATCGCGCAGCAAACGGGCGAACGCCCAACTGCGAACGCTGTGATTAGCAACCGGACGATTCTCCTGGCTAAACACGAGGTCCAGCGCGGCGGCCGCCCAGGGGACAGCGGGCGGCGCGAGCGGCGAATCGTTGAGTGTGCTCTCGCTATCTGTGGTCATGGTATCGATCGTCGTCGCTTTACGTCACCTAGCGCCACTGTCTATAAGTCATTCTTCAATATATTCACGCCAATCTGGGTCAGAGATCGTTGAACTGTTGGGCCGCGACCAACAAATGGCTGAAAATAATCGAACATTGACTTATAGCCAGTGGCTGCATTGGCGACGAGCCACGAAAATGAAGGGACGACAGCCACCGCCGCGTCCTTGGTAATGGCCAACTCCGCCGCGACGCTCATGCTAAAGCTGGCTGAAAAACAGCGAACAATGTCTTATAGCCAGTCGCGCCGACCCTGCCGTGGGAGAAGGCTGTAAGCATGACATCTACCAGCATCAGCACTGCGCCGCCACAACGTCGTGATGACCAAGTTAGCGCTGATCGCGCTGAAACATATCCAGAAGCAACAACTTCAAGCCAAAGAGGTGCGAGTTGCGCTGCAATCTCGCCCGCAGCGTACTAACAACCCATCAGCCGATCCGGTCATGTCACCGGTGGCTCACGTGAAAGGATCACAGACGATGCGCCACGAATTGGTCGAGATCAATGGGCAGCGGTTACACGTCACCGACACCGGAGGTCAAGGTGCAGTGTTGCTGTTTGCCCACGGAAACCAAATGGATTACTCAATGTGGAACAGCGTGATCGAGCTTCTGACAGGCGACTTTCGTTGCATCGCATGGGATATGCGACTGCATGGGAGCAGTGAAGACGACGGGCTGCCCTTCACCTACTGGGAGGCAGCCCGCGACGCGCTCGCCGTCCTCGACTGGGCCCAGGTATCGCAGGCGATTCTTGTAGGTCATTCCCAGGGTGGCTTCACCGCACTCCGCGCAGCACTATTGGCACCAGATCGTGTTGCCGGACTGGTTCTCGTCGACACAATGTCGCATGCGTTCAGCGGGGAATCTCTACTCCGGATGGCAGCAGCGCGAGACGCATTGGCAGCGGGTGAAGTCGAAGCCACCGCGATCAGGTTGCTGCAGATGTCCATTGGAGACGACGATATCGAACGGGTATGGAAAGAGCGGATGCTGAACCAGCCGCCTGCACGGCTCGCCCGAGCGGTGGGAGTACTCATGGGAGCTGATGACATCACCGACAGCGTTGGCACCATCTCGACAAAGGCAGTAGTCGTCCATGGTGAGCAGGATCAACCAATCCCCATCAGCCTCGGAGAAGAACTCACGCGGGCCTTGCCGAATGCATATCTCGTGCCCATTGCCGGCAACGGACACACACCGTCATTAACCGCCGCCGCGGCGGTCGCCGACGCCATCGCCTCGTTCGCTCGCTCGGCGCCGCTCCAGTGACGGCTCACCGAAAGCGCTCCTCATTCGCCGTCACCCATCGTGATGATTGATGACTATGGCGTGATTTCATTGTTCGATATAATCCATCTTATGCAGGCGCACCGCTTGGCCGTACTAGCCCTCGACGACGTCATCCCTCTCGATTTCGCACTGCCCGTTCAGGTCTTTGCAGGCTCGCCGTATCGGGGGCAGTCTCAGGACCAATGGCCGTACCGCGTACAGATCTGCGCTCCCGGTTCGGTCGTGCGTACTACCGTCGGCTTCACCATCACAGCCGACGCCGGGCTTCGGGGCCTCGCTCGCGCCGACACCATCGTGGTACCGGGCTTCGAGCCGCACGGCAGGCCGCTCGACCCGGCCGTGCTGGCTTCGCTGCGCCGCGCGCACGCCCGCGGTGCCCGGATGATCTCGATCTGTGTCGGCGCCTTCGCCCTTGCCCAAGCCGGCATCCTCGACGGACGACCCGCCACCACGCACTGGCAATTCGCGGCCCAACTGGCAGAGCAGTACCCCGCGGTCGACATACGTCCCGACGTCCTCTACGTCGACGACGGC
>DASQRI010000004.1:0-17381 GCA_035642975.1 Mycobacterium sp. | reverse complement strand
ACCGGCTTCATCCCACCCCCATTGATCCGGACTCCTGCCGACGAGACGCTGCGGGAAATCCCGACCGACATGTATTGCAAGACGGCGCAGAATGATCCATCGACGGTGCGCGGAGCCCGCAACTACCCGTGCCAGGAGTTCCCGGGCAAGCGGGCACCGACCGTGGCGCTGTGCCGCGACCCGAAAGGATATGTGCCGACCGGCACCGACCCGTGGCGCGGACCGCCGATCCCGTACGGCACCCCGATGACCAACGGGCTGAACGTCTTGCCGCCCAACAAGTTCCCGTTCATCCCGCCGGGAGCCGATCCCGATCCGGGCACTCCCTATCCTCCGGGAGCTGTGCCGCCGGGACAAGTCCCCGGACCCGGGCCCATGCCCTTCCAGCCGTTCCCGGTGCCGCCGCCGCCGAACACCGGCGGCACCGATGGCCGGCAGGCCTGGATACCGCCTTCGCCGTACCCGCCGCAGAACCCGCAAATACCATTCCCGAAGGCGGTTCCAGCGCCGCCGCCGCCGGAAGGGCTCTCGCCCCCCGCGCCGTATCCGCCGCCGGAGAAGCCGTGGGGTCCGCCGCCCGGGCCGGTGCCGCAGTCCAACGGCGCGGCCTACACCACCTATGACCAGAGCACCGGAGCTTTCCAGGACCCCGACGGAGGCACTGGTATCTTCGCGCCCGGCAGAGTATCCAGCGCCGAGAACTGGGTGGACCTGATGCGCGATCCGAGACAGTTGTGACAGGGGCGGAGCCGATCGCAAGCGCGGCGGAGCCGGGCGCAGCGGGTCGGCGACCGACAGGGGCGGAGCGGCCCGCGCGACGGCGAGCTTCGCGGGCCGCCGGCCCGACCGGTGCTGAGCCGGCCGCCACCACGGTCCGGGTCGAGGCATCGCCCGAACCGGTCAAGCGGCGGGTTACGCCGCTCGGTCCGCCGCCACGGCACCCCGCACACAGCCGGCTGGTGGGATGTGTTGCGCTGGCAGCCGCGCTGTTCGGAATCGCCGTGCTGACCGGCGGCCTGGTGTTCGAACTGGTCCAACAGCGCCACGACGATGCCGCGCAGGCCCGCGACCAACGCTTCGTCGACACCGCCACTCAGACCGTGGTCAACATGTTCAGTTACAAGCAGGACAACATCGACCAGAGCGTTGCCCGGTTCGTCGACGGCACAAGCGGGCCGTTGCGCGCCATGCTCAGCTCGAACAACAACGTGGAGAACATCAAAGCGCTGTTCCGTCACACCGACGCGACCTCTGAGGCGGTCGTCAACGGCGCTGCGCTGGAGGACGTCGACACCGTCACCGACAACGCGTCGGTACTGGTGTCGGTGCGGGTCACCGTCACCGACATGGACGGGGTCAACAAGCCGTCCGAGCCCTACCGGATGCGCGTCATCGTGCACGAGGACGACAACGGGCGAATGACCGGCTACGACCTGAAGTATCCGGACGGGGGCAATTGATGCGATGGTGGATCGCCGCCGTCGTCAGCTTGCTGACCACCGCCTTCGTCGGGTTAGCCGCGGCAGGCGGCTGGTTCTACTGGGAGGGGGTGCAGACCCGCGGGGAGCAGGCGGCCCGGGCAGCGCTGCCTGCGCTGGCCAAGGACGAGATACCGCGCGTGTTCGCCTACGACTTCCAGACCGTTGCGCGAAGTCTGTCCGACGCCTTTCCGTTGTTGACGCCGGCCTATCGCCGCGAGTTCGAGAGAAGTGTCAACGCCCAGATCATCCCGGAGGCGAAAAAGCGCGAGGTGGTGGTCCAGGCCAGCGTTGTCGGCGTGGGAGTGATGGCCGCCAAACGTGATTCGGCGTCGGTGATGGTCTACATGAACCGCACGGTGACCGATAAATCGAAGCAGCCGGTTTACGATGGCAGCCGGTTGCGGGTCGACTATCAGCGCGTCGGCGGTAAATGGCTGATCAGCTACATCACGCCCATCTAGGTCACTAGCGGCATTGCCCGATCTCGTTGCAGTCCAACGGATAGCGCTCGACCGGGTTGGGCAGCGGCCCCTGGAAAGCCAGGCTGAACGGTGTCTTGGTCATTCCGGGCTGTAGGCCGCAGACGTCGGCGTGAATGCTGGTGTGCGTTCCGGCCAGTGATACGTCGTCGAACGCGTAAGTGTCCGTCGACGGCGCGGTGGTGCCATCCGGACACGCGACCCCGTTGGACTTGCCAATCTGGAAGGTCCACAGATCGCTGGTCAGACGGGCCCGACCGTTGTAGTTCGCCAGCTTTTCCTGGTGGCTGATGACCCGCGATGTCGTGCTGGTGACATTCAAGGCGCAGAGGTCCGCGGCGATGACCGGGTCGGTGAAGTCAGGAATGGCACGCTGACGGGACGGCGCATCGCACAGCGCCGAGATCTTCCACGTCGCGGCCGGTGCTCCCGGTTCGGTGAAGCTGTACACGCCGTCCGGCGGTGGTCCGAGCGCTTTGGCGGGGCTCGCGGTGCCGAAAGCCACGAGTGCCATGACGGCGGCAGCGGTCAGGCCGCGGGAGGTACTCATCGTCGCGCCCCTTCCGGCTAGGTGTAGAAGAGTATTGCAGCGCGCTTGCGGCGATTCCAACGATTCAGCTGTTCTGGGGATGGCTCTGGGCCAGCGCGTCGAGAAACGACCGGGCCCACCCGTCGACGTCGTGCGCGAGTACCTGACGTCGCAAGGCTCGCATCCGACGCCGTCCCTCCTCGACCGATTGGTTGAGTGCTGCCTCGATCGTGTCTTTGACGCCTTCGGTGTCATGCGGATTGACCAGGTACGCCTGCCGGAGTTCGGCTGCGGCACCGGTGAATTCGCTGAGCACCAATGCGCCGCCGAGGTCGCTGCGGCACGCGACGTACTCCTTGGCCACCAGGTTCATCCCGTCCCGTAGCGGGGTGACCAGCATGACATCGCTGGCGACGAAGAACGCAATGAGCTCGTCACGGGGAACCGGGCGGTGCAGGTAATGCACTACCGGATGGCCGACTTCGGCGTATTCGCCGTTGATGTGGCCAACCCGCCGCTCGATATCCTCGCGCAGCTTTTGGTAGCTCTCCACTCGTTCGCGGCTGGGAGTGGCGAGCTGCACCAGTACGGTGTCGTCGCCCTTGACGCGGCCTTCGGCGAGCAGTTCGGCAAAGGCCTTGAGTCGCACGTCGATGCCCTTGGTGTAGTCCAGCCGGTCGACGCCGAGCAGAACCTTGCGGGGATTGCCCATCTCGGCCCGGATCTCCCGGGCCCGTTTGCGGATGTTGCGGTCGCGGGCCTTGTGGTCGAGCTCGCTCGAGTCGATCGAGATGGGAAAGGCGCCCACCTGAACGGTCCGTCCGTCGAGCTCCACCTGGCCAAATCGGGACCGCACGCCCACCGACGCGCGGGAGGTGTTCGCGCCGAGCAGGCGGCGCGCCAGAATCAGGAAGTTCTGGGCGCCGCCGGCCAGGTGGAATCCCACCAGGTCCGCGCCGAGCAGTCCTTCGATGATCTCGGTGCGCCACGGCAGCTGCATGAACAGCTCAACAGGTGGGAACGGGATGTGCAAAAAGAACCCGATCGTCAGATCGGGCCGAAGCTCACGCAGCATCGCAGGCACGAGTTGCAGCTGATAATCCTGCACCCAGACGGTCGCCCCCCGGGCGGCGGCGCGGGAGGCGGCTCTGGCGAACCGCTGGTTGACCTCGACGTAGCGTTCCCACCATTCCCGGTGGTACATCGGTTTCACGATGACGTCGTGATACAGCGGCCACAGCGTGGCGTTGGAAAATCCCTCGTAGTACTGAGCGACGTCGTCGGCGGACAGGCGCACCGGGTGCATCCGAAGGTCGTCCTCGACGATGGGCGCATCTTCACCGTCGACGTCGTCGTCGACGACGCCCGGCCACCCGATCCAGGCCCCGTGCCTGCGGCGTAACAGCGGCTCGAGCGCGGTGACCAACCCGCCGGGGCTGCGCTTCCAGGTGGTACTGCCGTCGGGCAGCCGCTCCAAGTCGATCGGCAGCCGGTTGGCGACCACTACGAAGTCGGACTCCCCGGCGGCCGGGTTCTCCTTTGTAGAACCCTGGCCTCCCGCGCGGGGCATTTAGACCTCGATCTTGGCCGGCCCGATACCAAGCATCGACAAGAAGATGCGGCATTCGTCGGCGTCGTTCGCGTAGGCCGCGACGACGCGCCTGGCCTGGCTGGCGGTTGTGTCAGTCAGCGGTTCCACATCGTCGATTTCATGAGCGTCAGATTTGGCGGGCATGACATAACTCTATGCGAAGTGCGGATTCGGCCGCAGAGGGCGCCGTAACCCGGCCACGGGTGCGTTACGGGCTGGCCGTAATGTGTAAGGATCCAACCTAAGCGAGTGAGGTGGCCAATGGCAGTCCCCAACGAGGTGGGCACCGGCGCAGTCGACGCGGAGTCCGAAGGCTTGGTGGCCTACGAAACGCTCGACGAGGGCCGCGTCGCCAGGATCTGGCTGAACCGGCCCGAGGCGCACAACGCCCAGAGCCGCGGCCTGCTGGTCCAACTCGACGAGGCGTTCCTGCGCGCCGAGGCCGACGACACCGTCCGGGTGGTGATCCTGGCGGCGCGCGGCAAGAACTTCTCCGCCGGTCACGACCTCGGCTCGGAGTTGGCGTTGGCAGAGCGGGCACCGGGCCCCGACCAGCTTCCGAGCTTCCGGATCAACGGCTCCAACCGCGATGCCGTCGCGGAAAAGACCTATCTGCAGGAGTGGCACTACTTCTTCCAGAACACCTGCCGTTGGCGCGATCTGCGCAAGATCACCATCGCCCAGGTGCAAGGCAACGCGATCTCTGCGGGTTTGATGCTGATCTGGGCGTGCGACCTGATCGTGGCTGCCGACAACGCGAAGTTCAGCGACGTGGTGGGTGTCCGGATGGGCATGCCGGGCGTCGAATATTACGCTCACCCTTGGGAATTCGGCCCACGGAAAGCCAAAGAGCTTCTGCTGACCGGTGATTTCCTGGACGCCGACGAAGCCTATCGGCTCGGCATGGTGTCCAAGGTCTTCCCGCTCGACGAACTGGGCGACAAGACGCTGGAGTTCGCCAAGCGCATCGCCGAGCGGCCCACCATGGCGGCGCTGCTGATCAAGGATTCGGTCAACGCGGCATCGGACGCGATGGGTTTCACCGAGGCGCTCCGGCACGCGTTCCATATCCACGAGTTGGGACACGCGCACTGGGCCGCGCACAACGAGAACCGCTATCCCATCGGACTGCCGCCCGATGTCGAGGACTGGCGCAACGCGAAGCCTTCGAAGCTGGCTCAGCGCGACACCCCGTAGCCGAGCGTCGCAGCTGTCGGAGGGGTGACCGCCCACCGCACTATGCGCGGCGCGGGTCGCATGGTTCTATGACTAGAACCTGTTTCAGTTTCGCGTGAAGGGGCTGGCATGCAGCTTTCGTTCGAAGGCCGGACCTACCTGGTCACCGGTGGTGGCAGCGGCATCGGCAAGGGAGTGGCCGCCGGCCTGGTAGCCGCCGGGGCGGCGGTGATGATCGTCGGGCGCAACCCCGACCGGCTCGCCGCAGCCGTCGAAGAGATCGAATCGCTGGAGGCCGGCAGCGGCTCGATTCGCTACGAGCCCGCTGACATCACCAATGAGGAGGAGGCCACCCGCGCGGTGGATGCCGTGACGGCCTGGCATGGTCGGCTGCACGGCGTGGTCCATTGCGCGGGCGGATCGCAGACCATCGGGCCGGTCACCCAGATCGACTCGGAATTGTGGCGGCGGACCATCGATCTGAATGTCAACGGCACCATGTACGTGCTCAAGCACTCCGCGCGCGAGCTGGTGCGCGGTGGCGGGGGTTCGTTCGTTGGCATCTCGTCGATCGCGGCCAGCAACACCCACCGCTGGTTCGGCGCCTACGGTGTCGGCAAGTCGGCGCTGGACCACCTGATGCAGTTGGCCGCCGACGAACTCGGCGCCTCGTGGGTGCGGGTCAACAGCATCCGCCCGGGCCTGATCCGCACGGAGCTGGTTGCTCCCGTCCTGGAGTCGCCGGAGCTGAGCGAGGATTACCGCGTGATCACGCCGCTACCTCGGCCCGGCGAGGTCGAAGACATCGCGAACGTGGCGATGTTTCTGCTCAGCGATGCTGCCGGCTATGTCACCGGACAGGTCATCAACGTCGACGGTGGCCTCATGTTGCGACGCGGCCCGGATTTCAGCGCCATGCTGGAACCGGTATTCGGCGCCGAGGGTCTGCGCGGGGTGGTCTGACGGTCGTCGCTGACCCGGCCGATGACCCGCTCAATGGAACCAGGCCTTGCCAGTTGTCGGGTGGAAGACGGACGCTGGTCTCATGGCCACAACCTGGGACACGATCGATCGCTACGTCGTCATCTCAACGGATACTCACGCCGGGGCTGACATCGGCGACTACAAGCCGTATCTGCCCGCGGCTCTGCACGACGACTTCGATGCTTGGGCAGAAAGCTACGTCAGCCCGTTCGATGACCTGATCATCGCCACTGCAAACCGGAACTGGGACAGCGACCTGCGCGTCGCCGACATGGACGCCGACGGAGTAGCGGCGGAGGTGCTGCTGCCCAACACCGTCCCGCCGTTCTTTCCGACCACCCCCAACATCACCATCAGCCTGCCGCGCACCCGCGATGATTTCGAAAAGCGTTGGGCAGGAGTGCAAGCGCACAACCGCTGGCAGATCGACTTCTGTTCATTGGCCTCGGCCCGTCGCCGCGGGTTGATCCAGATCTTCCCCAACGACATCGATCTGGCTCTGCAGGAGATTCGCTGGGGTGCCGACCAGGACTGCTTCGGTGGGGTGCTGATCCCGCCGGTCTCGCCCGGTGACCCGCACGTCGCCCCGCTCTTCCACACCCGGTACGAACCGATCTGGGCGCTGTGTGCGGAACTTGACCTGACCGTCGTGCAGCATGCGGGTGCTGGCAGCCCGGAGATGCCGATGGACCAGCCGGCGTCCAATGCGGTGCTGGTCACCGAGATGGCGTTGTGGGCGCAGCGCACCCTCGGCCACCTAATTCTTGCGGGCGTCTTCGAGCGGCATCCGACGTTACGGTTCGTGCCGACTGAGCAAGGAACCCTTTGGGTGCCTGGGCAATTGGGCATCCTCGACGCGATGGTGCCCACGATGAAGTCCGAGGCCGGCAACCGCACCTACGGGATGTTCGGCGGGTCTTCCGTCGACGAGCTGACCCTGACGCCGAGCGAATACGTGAAGCGGAACTGCTATCTGGCCAGCGAGCTGGCGCCGTTCGACGCCGGGATGATCGATTTCATGGGACCCGAGCACATCATGTGGGGCAGCGACTATCCGCACGAGGAAGGCTTCACGCCACACTCCAAGCTGGCCATCCGCTGGGCGCTGCACGACCAATCCGAAGACGCCTGTCGAAAGATTCTGGGCGGCAACGCGGGTCGCTTGTACCGCTTCGACCTCGATGCACTGGCGCCCATCGCGGCCAAGATCGGACCGACGGTGGCCGAGGTGCATACGCCGCTCGGGGACACCGGCTACCGGGCCCCGGCCGCTTTCGGCTACCGACCGTTTGAAGGCGGGCTGGCGCTCAAGCGTCTGGCACCCGCTCGCAGCTAGCCTGGGCAGATGGAAGACGGCAATCGGCCGCGCAAGCCGAATCTTGCGGCGACCAGCTGGGCGCTGCTCGGCGTGCTGTCGTATGAGCACGAGCTTTCGGGTTATGACATTCGCAAGTGGATCGACTGGGGCATGCGGTTCTTCTACGGCAGTCCCGCCTACAGTCAGATCTACTCTGAGCTCAAGAAGCTGGAGAAGCTGGGGCTGGTGACCTCGCGAGTCGAAAACACCGGCGGCACACGCAATCGCAGGCTGTACAAGATCACTGACGAGGGGTTGGACGCGGCGACTCGGTGGGCGAACGAGGCGCCGGTCGACCCGCCGTCGCTCAAGCACAGCGCGCTGCTACGCGTGACCCTCGGGCATCTCGCCAGCCCGGCACGGCTGAAAGAGGCGCTGCAGCAACACGTGGCGTACGCCGACGAGATGCACCGCCAGGCCGCAAAAGGCGCCCGGTGGGCAGGCGCCGACCCGTCCTGGGCATACGCTCGGGTCACGTTGAAATGGGCGGAGCGTTATTACGCGAACGAGCGGGAGCTCGCCTTGACGATGATCAAAGAACTCGACGAGGCGGAAGCCTGCTTCCCGCAACCGGGTAACGGCGGCTCCGCCAAGATCCCCTGGCCAGCACCGGATTTCTGGTATGAGATCGAAAAGAAGGCCGACGCCGACGAAGCGGACTGATCAGATCCCCGTGGCGTCGCGGGCCGCGATGTAGCCGTACACCAGTCCCTGGGCGATGGTCGCGCCCGCCCCGGGATATGTGGTGCCGAAGGCGTTGGCCGCGGTGTTCCCGATCGCGTACAAACCCGCGATGACGCTGCCATCTTCGCGCAACACCCGCGCACGATCGTCGGCACGTAGACCGCCGCAGGTGCCCAAGTCGCTCAGCACCATCTTCACCGCGTAGAACGGCCCCTTGTCGAGCGCGCGCAGGTTGGGGTTCGGGGTGATGGTGGGGTCGCCGTAATAGCGGTCGTAGGCACTACTGCCGCGGCCGAAGTCCGCGTCGCATCCGGCGCGCGACATTCCGTTGAAGCGCGTCATGGTCGCCATGAACCCCGATCCGGAAACGCCGATCTTGCCGGCGAGTTCAACCAGGTCATCCGACCGATGGGCGATCCCGGCTTCGTACCACGACCGTGGAATCGTCATCCGCGGAAACAGCGCGCCGCCAAAGACATAGCTGTTGCGGTACTTCTGATCGAAGACGATCCACATGGACGCCACCGGGCGACCCGACCGCTCCCGCTCCAACAGGCGCTGTCCGAAGGACATGTAATCGGTCGCCTCGTTGATGAATCGGGCGCCGTTCTGGTCGACGATCAGCGAACCCGGCAGGGACCGTTCAGCCAGCAGCACCGACGGGGCACCTTGAGGCAGAGGCGCCACAGCCGGAAACCACCACGCCTGGTCCATCAGATCGGTTGCAGCACCGAGCTCTTGAGCGACATTGATCGCGTCGCCGGTGTTGGTCTCCGCACCCAGGCTCAGGTGTTCGCCGAGGGATTCAGACTGAAACTTCCGCCGCATCGCCATACTGTGATCGAACCCGCCGGAGGCCAGCACTACGCCGCGTCGCGCCGTGACGGTGACCTCGCGCCCGTCGTGGCCCACAACTGCGCCGGTGATCTGAGCGCCATCGGTCGTCAGCCGGTGCAGCGCGGAGTCGGTCCAAATCGGGATCCCCGCGCGCACAACACCGGCGAATAGTCCGGCGGCCAGCGCCTGTCCGCCCGCGACGTAGCGTCGGCCGAGCAGCAGCCCACCCACTCCCTGTCCGAGACGCTTGGCGATGGTCGGCATGCCCCTGCGCGGAACCCGGGCCATCAGGTTCATCCACCGGTAGTCGGCGGTGGTGGTGGGCATGGGGATGTTGACCTCCATGACACCGGGTCGCAGCCGGGTCCGGTACTCACCGAGGATTGCGGAGTCCAGCGGCCGGCACTCGCAGGTGCGGCCGGCCGCGGTTCCGCCCGGCTCCTCGGGGTGGTAGTCGGAATAATCCTTGGCCCAACTCAATCGGATCGGGGTGGTGCGCCGCAGCATGTCGACGGCCCCGGTCACGTTGCGCAGGTAGCCGGCCGACCGTTCGGCCGGTGCGCTGCCGGCCACCACGGAGCGCAGGTAGGTTTCAGCACGCTCGGCGGTGTCACCGGCGCCGTTCTCCTCGAGGATTGGGCTCGCCGGTAACCACAACGCGCCGCCCGAGCGGGCGGTCGAACCGCCGACGTAGGACGACTTCTCCACGATCAGCACCGTCAATCCGCATTCGTGGGCGGTCAATGCCGCTGCCATCCCCGTGCCGGATCCCACGACGAGCAGGTCGACCACCGTGTCGCGCACCGGTATGCCGGCCGGGATCGTGGGTGATTGAGCAGTCGTCACACAGCTGACATTAGGTGCGGGAGTCGGCGTCTTGACGGCTTTTTCCCTGCCAGCGGGACGGTCGCCGTCATGAACTGCCGGACTCAGCGAAGCAGTTGCCCTAACTCCAGGCATGCCCGTCGCCGAGCCTCTTGCGCGATGTCGAGCATCGGCATCGTCATGAACCCGTGGATACCCCCCTCGAACAGGCATCGCACCGTGGCCACGCCCGCCGTCTCGAGCGCGTCGGCGTACGCGATGCCCTCGTCACGAAGTGGATCGTGGCCGGCGACAACAATGATCGCGGGCGGCAGTCCGCGCAGGTCCGCCCGCAACGGCGACGCGTAGGGATGCTGGCGATCGGCGAGCGCAGGCACGTACTGATCCCAGTACCACTGCATCGCCGGCTTCGGGTTGTAGAAACCCTTGCCGAACAAGCGATATGACTCGTTGTCGAAGTCGGCCGCGATCACCGGGTAGAGCAGCAGCTGACCCGCAATCGCGGGCCCGCCGCGGTCGCGCGCCATCAACGTGGTGACCGCGGCCAGGTTCCCGCCGGCACTGTCGCCACCCGCCACGACGCGCCGCGCATCGCCGCCAACGGCGTCCGCGTTGTCCGCGGCCCAGCGGGTGGCCGTGTAGAAGTCCTCGGCTGCGGCAGGCCACCGATTTTCCGGAGCCAACCGGTAGCCCACCGAAATCAGAACGGCGGGAACACGGTTGGCGATGTTGCGACAGAGCTCGTCGTGGCTGTCGACGTCGCAGAAGACGAATCCGCCACCGTGCGCGTACACCAGAATCGGCAGGTGCTCGGCGTTGCCGCCGTTGGGCCGGTAGACCCGCACCGGGATGTCACCGGCGGGTCCCGGGATGGTTTCGTCCCGGATCTCGACGACGGGTTCCGGCTCGGTCGGTGGCACGAACCGCGACTTTATTGTCGCCCTGGCCTGCGCACCGGTCATGGTGTGGACGGGCGGGAAGCGGGCATCCAGCGCCTCGATCAGCGCGGCGATTTGTGAATCGAGGCTCACGCGTACTGCAAGGCCGGCCGCGCCGCGGGAGTTGGACGCCGGGGCAGCAGTGGGCGCACCGGCTGCAGCGTCGGTGCAATCCGCTGCGGGCCGTCTTCGACGTTGCGCCAGACGCTCATCGCTGTCATCCGAACCGGGGCAGTCAGGCGTTGATCGAACATCATCCGATTCATCGGGCCGCACACCGACACGGCCGCGACCGCCTCGCCGGGGCCGCCGATGGGGGCCGCGACGCAGCCGAACCCGAGCAGCGACTCTTCGCGCTCGAAGGCGATGCCGTGCGCCCTCACCTTCGCCAGTTCGACGGCGAGTTGTGCGCTGCTCGAAATCGAGTACTTGGTCTTGCGGGCCTGTAGGTCCACCGCGGCGTCCTCGTCGCAGTAGGCCAGCATCGCCTTGCCGACCGCGGTGCAGTGCGCGGGCTGACGACCGCCGACCCGGGTCGGGATAGCGGACGTCATCCGGTCGCCGACCTTCTCGAGGTAGACGACATCGGATCCGTCCAGAATCGCAAGGTGTGCGACAAGCCCCGTGGCAGAGTGCAATTCGCCGAGCAGAGGGCGGGCCGCCCGCACCAGGCGGTCCTGGTGCACCGCCAGCGAGCCCAGCTCGACCAGGCGCATACCGAGCTCGTAATCGCGGCCGGTGCGGCGCAGCCAGCGCAGCTGTACCAGGCGCTCGAGCATCCGGTGCGCCGATGAGCGGGGCAGCCCGGTACGCCGGACGAGCTGGGCCAGGGTCAGCCGTCCCGGCCCGTCGAACGCATCGAGGACGAGCGAGATGCGGTCGATGACGGCGCTGGGGGTGGCTGGTTCGACGGTTTCCGACATCGGTTCTCCAAGCTTCGTATGCCTGAGCAGCATATGACTATTAGTAATAGTTTGTAGCACAGCGATGTGGCCGTTGTCACCAGTTAGCGCTACTCAGCCGTTGGCCGCGGAGCGGCCCGCCCGGCGGCCGTAGAAGCTGCCGTCACCCAGCGAGACGCCGCTGGCGTAACCCCACGCGGCCAGGCCGGCGGTTGAACGACCGGCAGCGAAAAGCCCCGGAATGGGCTCACCGCTGACATGCAGCACCTCGGCATTCAGCGTGGTGGCCAGCCCGCCCAGGGTGAACCCGCCGGTGCTCTCGCGTAGGTCGATGGCGCCGACCGGTGCGCCGATCGGCTTCACCCATTCGGGTTTCTTGTGCAGCAGCGGATCTTCCCCGCGCGCCGCGCCGTCGTTGTAGGCCGCGACGGTCGCCTGCAGCGAACCGGGGGTCAGCCCGATGTCGCGCTCCAGGTCGGCAACGGTGTCGGCCACCCAGGTCGCCGGCCGCAGCAGGAACTTCGGCGACCACGACGCCATCGCTTCCTCCTGCGCATCTCCGTCGATGATCAGGTAGGCGGTGTTGTCTTGGTGATACAGCGTGTGCTGCCCGACCCGGCCCGGGTAGGTGTCCTCGGTGACGTAACGCTGACCACGGCCGTTCACCAGGATGCCGCGCACCAATTGCTGGGGGTCGATGAAGATCGCGACCTCGGTGGCGTCCATGTGGGCCAGGTCCGCGCCGAGCGCCTGGGCCATCCGGATCGCCTGACCGTCGTGCTGCTCAATCGAGGCTGCCGGGCGTCCGGCGATGCGGGGGGCGAAGCGGGCCACCATCGCGTCGTTATAGGCGAAACTGCCCGTCGCAAGCACGATCCCGGTGCGGGCCCGGATCGTCATCTCGGTGCCGTACTGGCGGGCGCGGATTCCGACCACTCTGCCGTCGGATTCAACGACCAGGCTTTGCACCCGAACGTCGTAGATCGCCCGCGCGCCGGCCAGCGTCGCCGTGTCGACGAGTGGCTTCATCAGCATGAAGCCGGCGCTGGCCTCGCCCTGCTTCTTGTTCTGCATCTGCGGGACGTGTCCGCGGGGCGCGGGGGCGGCGATGGTGTTGAACGGGTAGGAGTTCTCTCCGCCGCTGTACATCAGGCCCTGGTCGCCCATCGGTTCCCAGCCCGGCTCGCAGAAAAACTCCGCCTTGAACGGCACGCCGCAGCCGACCAGCCAGTCGAAGTGAGCGACGCTGCCCGCGCAGTAGTCGGCGATCCGGTCCTCGTCGGCACCCGGCCCCATCGCCACGTTGAGAAAAGCCGCCATGTTCTCGACGGAATCGGGGAAACCACAAGCCTTTTGCAGCGCCGTTCCGCCGCCGAGGTAGATGAAACCACCGGCCAGCGCGGCCGCACCACCCCAGGACCCGGTGCGCTCCAGGATCAGGACGTCGGCACCGGACCGTGCGGCTTCGACCGCCGCCGCGGCGCCGGCGACCCCGTAGCCGGCGATGACGACATCAGCCTCGTGATCCCACGAGGCGACCGACGACGCCGGCACCGGCGTGACGTCGGTATCGGGCGTCATAGCCGCATTGCCGCGGGCATTTCACCGACCCACTGGTGGCCCCAATAGCTGTCGGCCGTGATTTCCTCTGCGGTGTAATAGTGTTCGTCGACCCGCATACCGTCGGTGCCGAATTCGATGTCCCAGTCGCCGGGGGCGCGAACGTAGAACGACACCATCTTGTCGTTGGTGTGGCGCCCGAGGGTGGAGGACAACTGGAAGCCCTCGGCGTTGACCCGGTCCAGCGCCTGACCCACGGCGTCGAGGGTGTCGACTTCGATCATGATGTGCACGAGGCGCGGGTCACGCTGGTGGGCGGCCGGGACGATGGCCAGGCTGTGGTGTCGTTCGTTGATCCCGAGGAAGCGAACCCGCACCGGGCCAAACTCTTTCGGAAGCGGGACCCGGAACGCGCCGCGGGAACGGAAACCCAGCACGTCGGTGTAGAAGTCGAACAGCCCGTTCGGGTCGGTGGCCGGCACGACGACATGACCCATGCCCTGGTCGCCGGTGACGAACTTAGCGCCGAACGGGGTGATGACCGGGCTGTGGTCGAGCACCGCGCCATGAAACACCTCGAGGGTGGCGCCGGCCGGGTCTTCGAAGGTGATGACCTCTTCCACCCGGCGGGCTTCGGCCTCGTCGGTGGACAGCTGCTTGAATGGCAGCCCGCCCCCGTCGAGTGCCGCTTTGACGCGCTGCAGTGCCGGGTGGTCACGCACTTCCCAGCCGATGGTGAGGACCCGATCCGTCTCGCCGGGCAGCACGATCAGCCGGGCCGCTCGCTCGTCCATCCGCAGGTATAACGCCGATGGGTCGGGACCGTTGCCTTCCGCAAAACCCAGCACGCCGAAGGCGAACTGTCGCCAACGGTCGATATCGTTGGTCGAAATCGTGATATAGCCAAGGCTTTTCAGGTCACTCACGCCAGCCCCCTAGATCAGCGCCCGTAGTGGACCCTCGGGCGGATCGATGCCCAGCGAGCTCAGTGCCGACGCGTGGTAAGCGGTGCCGGGCACGTGAATGGCATGCGCGTGGCCGACATGCACGTCACGCCAGTACCGCTGCAACGGCCTGTCCATCCGCGCCGCGTTTCCGCCGGAGCGGGCGAAGATCTCGTCCACCGCGGACACCGCGCGCCACACCGCACGCACCTGGGTCCGACGGCCCGCCGCGCGGTCCGCGAACGACACCTCCTTGCCGGAGGCCACGATGTCGTAGATGCGGTCGGCGTTGGCCAGCAGTTCCTGGCGGGCGGCGTTGATGTCGGCAGCGGCCTCGCCGATCGCATACATGACGTAGGGGTCATCCTTGATCGCGGTTCCGGTGGCGGAGATTCGTTCGCGTTGGTAGTCCAGGTGCGCAGCCAACGCTCCCTCGGCGATGCCGATGGTCGCCGCGGAGATGCCCAGCGGGAACATCGTCGACCACGGCATCAGATACAGCGGCTCGGTCATACCGGCTTCCCGCTGGGCGGTGCCGTCCATCACCTTGGTCGCGTCCATGGTCCGGTAGGTGGGCACGAACGCGTCCTTGACGATCACGTCTTTGGAACCGGTCCCGCGCAGCCCCACCACATTCCACGAGTCCTCGACGATCTCGTAGTCCTTGCGCGGCAGGATCATGTGCAGCATCTGCGGCGGCATCAGCGGTATACCCTTGGCGTCGCCGAGCATCGCGCCCAGGATGATCCAGTCGCAGTGGTCGGTGCCCGAGCTGAACTGCCAGCGGCCGTTGAAGATGTAACCGCCGTCGACGGGCTTGGCGACACCCTGCGGCGCGTAGGGGGAGGCCATCCAGGTGTCCACGTCGTCGGCCCAGACCTCGGCGGGCACTTTCGGGTCTGCGTAAGCCAACTGGTAGGGGTGCACGCCCACGACGCCCACGATCCAGCCGGCGGCCGGGTCCAGCGCCGCCGTGGCCATGACCGTCTCGGCGAACTCGCGGGGGTGGACTTCAAACCCTTGGTATTTCTTGGGCTGCAACAGCCGGATCACGCCCGCTGCCTTCATGAGTTTGACGGTGTCGTCGGTGAGCCGTCCGATCCTCTCGGCTTCGGCGGCCTGGTCGCGCATCTGGTCGGCCAGGTCTCTCACTCGGTCAAGTACGCGTTCGCTCATGATGCCGTCCTCACGTGTATGGGCTTATTGATGGTCTACCGCAGTCTGTGGCCGGCCCGCTGCCGATCCCATTGAGCGGGCGAAATCCTTCAACAATCGATTGCAGTGCCCGATCACCGGGAAAGCAAGAGGGCGACGCGACAGTCTTCCCTACAGTGAATGCTTGTGACGCGAGACGAGCTCTTGGACGCGGTGGTGGTGGGCGCCGGGTTCGCCGGTCTGTACGCCTTGCACAAACTACGAACGCAAGGGCTCTCGGTCCGGGTGCTCGAGGCCGCGCCCGAACTCGGCGGCACCTGGTACTACAACCGCTATCCGGGGGCACGCTGCGACGTGGAGAGCGTCGACTACTGCTACTCGTTCTCCGACGCGCTGCAGCAGGAGTGGAACTGGACGGAGAAGTACGCCACCCAGGCCGAGATTCTCCGCTACCTGAACTGGGTCGCCGACAAACTCGACCTCCGTCCCGACATCGCGTTAAACGTCCGCGTGGTCTCGGCGGTGTTCGACGAGGCGGCGTTGTGCTGGACTGTCACCACCGAGCGCGGTGAGGTGCTGAGGGCGCGGTTTTGTCTGATGGCGACCGGACCGTTGTCGGCCGCGATGACGCCGAACTTCCCCGGCTTGAAGGATTTCGCGGGCGAGATCTACCACACCGCGCACTGGCCGCATGATCCCGTTGACTTCGTTGGCAAGCGTGTGGCGGTCATCGGCACCGGATCCTCTGGCATCCAATCGATTCCGATCATCGCCGGGCAGGCCGCGCACCTGTACGTCTTTCAGCGGACCCCCAACTTCAGTGTCCCCGCCGGCAACAGGCCGCTGTCGGCCGATGATCTCGACGAGATCAAAGCGACCTACGCCGAGCGGCGCCGGCTGTCGTGGCGCAGTGGCGGAGGATCGCCGCACATCACCGCGCCGAGGCCGACGCTGGAGTTCGCTCCGGATGAGCGTCGGGCGGCGTTTGAAAAGCGTTGGCAACTTGGCGGTGTGCTGTATTCCAAGACATTCCCGGACCAGTTGACCGACTTGGCGGCGAACGACGAGGCTCGCAAGTTCTACGAGGAGAAGGTTCGCGCCGTTATCGACGATCCGGCCGTCGCCGACTTGCTGATTCCCAACGACCATCCGATCGGCACCAAGCGAATCTGCACAGACAGCAACTACTTTCAAACATTCAACAAACCCAACGTGACTCTGGTCAGCGTGCGGGCGACCCCGATCGAGTCCGTCGATGCTGTGGGGATCAACACCACCGACGCTCATTACGACCTCGATACCATCGTTTTCGCCACCGGTTTCGACGCCATGACTGGGGCGTTGGCCCAGATCGACATCGTCGGCCGCGACGGCGTGATGTTGCGCGACGACTGGGCGCACGGCCCGCGCACGTATCTCGGGCTGGGCGTCGACGGGTTCCCCAACCTGTTCGTGATCTCTGGTCCCGGAGCGCCGGCAGTGCTGGCGAACATGGTGCTGCACGCCGAGGCGCACGTGAACTGGATCGCCGACGCCATCGCCTATCTCGACGATCACGGCTATGCCGCCATGGAACCGATCCGGGACGCCGTGGATGGCTGGGGCACCGAACTGGCCAGGCGGGCCGACGAGTCGCTGTTCATCAGAGCAAACTCGTGGTACATGGGTGCCAATATCCCTGGCAAGCCAAGGGTTTTCATGCTGTTCATCGGCGGGTTCGCGGCTTACAACGACATCTGCGCCGAGGTCGCCGACGCCGGATACAAAGGATTCGTTCTGATGAAGGCCGCGTACGACCGCGACAGACAGACGTTGTGATGGAACCGTGGACATCGGGATCCAGCCCGGTGAGGGCAACTACCCCAACACCCCGATGGGTCGAATCGGTATGCCGGAGGACATCGCCGGCGCTGTCGGCTACCTGTTGTCCGACGATGCC
>DASQRI010000003.1:0-5603 GCA_035642975.1 Mycobacterium sp. | reverse complement strand
CTTGACCCACGCGGCGACGAAGTCCTCCACGAACTTGCCCTTGGCATCGTCCTGTGCGTAGACCTCGACCAACGCGCGCAGTACCGAGTTCGACCCGAAGACAAGGTCATTCGCGGTCGCGGTCCACTTGGGGGCGCCCGAGGCCCGGTCGCGGCCCTCGTAGACGTTCTCCGTGGTCTCCGACGGCTTCCACTCAGTGCCCATGTCGAGCAGGTTGACGAAGAAGTCGTTGGTCAACACACCCGGCGTGTCGGTAAACACGCCGTGCTTGCTGCCGCCGTGGTTGGCGCCAAGCGCACGCAGTCCACCGACGAGCACGGTCAGCTCCGGACCGGTCACACCCAGCAGATACGCCCGCTCCAGCAAAAGCTGCTCCAGCGGCGCCTTTTCGCCAGGTCGCGCATAGTTGCGGAACCCATCGGCCCGCGGTTCGAGCACCGCGAACGCCTCCACGTCGGTGTTCTCCTGCGAGGCGTCGGTGCGACCAGGAGCGAAATGTACCGCGATTTCATATCCGGCGTCCTTGGCGGCCTTCTCGACTGCCGCAGATCCGGCCAAGACGATCAGGTCGGCCAGTGAGATCTTTTTCCCGCCGGAGGCTGAGTCGTTGAACTCGTGTTGAATCTTTTCCAGCGCCATCAGCACCTTGTCCAGCTCGGAGGGCTCGTTGACCTCCCAGTTCTTTTGCGGCTCAAGGCGAAGCCGTCCACCGTTCGCGCCACCGCGCTTGTCGGTGTTGCGGTAGCTTGCCGCCGCCGACCACGCTGCTTTGACCAGCTGCGGAACGGACAGACCGGCCTCGAGCACCTTTTTCTTCAGGGCCGCGACGTCCTTGTCGTCGACCAGCTTGTGGTCAACTTCCGGTACCGGGTCCTGCCACAGTTGCGGCTCGGGGATCCACGGTCCGAGATAGCGGGAAATCGGTCCCATATCGCGGTGTAGCAGCTTGTACCAGGCCTTTGCGAACGCCTCGGACAACTCCTCGGGGTGATCCAGCCAACGTCGTGTGATCTCGCGGTAGATCGGGTCCTCCCGCAGCGAGATATCGGTGACCAGCATCGTCGGCGTCCGGCCGGGCCCGCCGAACGGATCGGGAATCGTGCCCGCGCCCGCGCCGTCCTTGGTGGTGAATTGCCATGCGCCGGCGGGGCTCTTGGTCAGCTCCCACTCGTAGCCGTACAGGTTCTGCAGGTAACCGTTGCCCCATTTGGTCGGCGTCGAGGTCCAGACCACCTCCAGGCCGCTGGTAATGGCGTCCTCGCCTTTGCCGCTGCCGTAGGAGCTCTTCCAGCCCAGCCCCTGCTGTTCGATCGGGGCGGCCTCGGGCTCGGGACCGACCAGGTCGCCGTTGCCGGCGCCGTGGGTCTTGCCGAAGCTGTGCCCGCCGACGATGAGTGCGGCGGTTTCCTCGTCGTTCATCGCCATCCGACCGAACGTCTCACGGATGTCGTGGGCCGCGGCGACCGGATCCGGCTTGCCTTCGGGGCCTTCAGGATTGACGTAGATCAGACCCATGGTGGTCGCCCCGTACGGTTCGGCGAGGTCGCGCTTGCCGGTGTAGCGCTTGTCGGTGCCCAGCCATTCGCCCTCTTCGCCGAAGAGAATCTCCTCGGGCTCCCACACGTCTTCGCGGCCGAACGCGAACCCAAAAGTCTGGAACCCCATCGACTCCAAGGCCACGTTGCCGGCGAGGACCAGCAGGTCAGCCCACGAGATCTTGTTGCCGTGCTTCTTCTTGACCGGCCACAGCAGCCGGCGCGCCTTGTCGAGGCTGGCGTTGTCCGGCCAGCTGTTGAGCGGGGCAAAGCGCTGCAGACCCTGACCACCACCGCCGCGGCCGTCGTAAATGCGGTAAGTCCCGGCCGCATGCCAGCTCATTCGGATGAAAAAGCCCCCGTAGTGGCCGTAGTCGGCCGGCCACCAGTCCTGCGAGGTGGTCAGGACGGTGACTAGATCGGCCTTGAGCGCCTCGACGTCAAGCTCGGCAAAGGCCGCGGCATAGTCGAAGTCCTCGCCGAGGGGGTTGGAGTGTGGCGAGTGCGCGTGCAGCCTCGACACGTCGAGCTGATTGGGCCACCAGTCCTGATTCGTCCGGGGGGCGTCCCCCTTCGGCTCCGGCGAATCGATCACCGGGTTTTCGCTTTCGCTGCCCTTGTGGGCTGTATCGGATGACACTGCATTCCTTTCAGGGGTGGGTGAGATGGGCTGTGATCACGGTTGTGATCGGGAAGTTTCGGTCGAGCAGTTAGGGCATAGGCCCCAGTAGATGACCTCGGCCTCGTCGAGCACGAAGCCCTCCAGCGCGTTGTCGTCGGACGGGGTCAAACACGGCGCCTCACCGACCGCGCAGTCGATATCGGCGATGACGCCGCACGATCGGCAGACGACGTGATGGTGGTTGTCGCCGACCCGGGACTCATAACGGGCGACCATGCCCAACGGCTGGATCCGTCGAACCAGACCGACCCCGGTCAGGGCGTTGAGGACGTCGTAGACGGCCTGTCGGGAGACATCGGGCAGTCCGTTTCGCACCGCCGACAGAATCGTCTCGGTGTCAGCGTGCGGATGGGTCTGGACCGCTTCCAGCACGGCGACCCTGGGTCGGGTCACACGCAGATCGGCCATCCGCAGCTGTGATGGGTAATCCGTCGACGTCGACGACACCACCTCAATATGCCGCTGGTATCTGGAACCAGTCAAGACCTTATCTGGAGTTGGTCAAGAATTAACGGTGCGGCTGACGGCCCTGACCGCGGCGTCGGCCGACCGTTCAGCTGCCAGCTTGGATCCTCTGGCGAGTCTGGCCAGACGGGGGAGAGCAGCACGGTGTCCGAGTAGGAAGCGGGCGACCGCCGACAGGTTCGCCGTACCGTCCGGATGGCTCAGGCCCAGGATTTCGGCGTCGACAAGGCCGTCGCCGGCGCGGTCGCTGATTGCCCGAACCACCGACCACGGCACGCCGCGCCCGTCACAGACTCTCGCCACCGCGGCCGTCTCCATGTCCAGCGACACCACACCCCGCGCCCGCAGCCCGGCGAGCACCGCCGGATCGAGCAGCAACTCGTCGGTGGTCCACATGGTGCCGTAGGCATCACCGGCCGGAAGCGGCGTTGGTAGGTGTCGGGAGCCGTCGGCGCCGTTGACGACGAGCTCAGGCAGCACCAGTGTCCCGATGGGCGTTTCGTTCTCGATGGCGCCGCTGATGCCAATGACGATCACCCAGTCGACGTCGACCGCGTCGAGCAGTCGGGCGGTCGTGGTACCCGCCAGAGCCGTGCCGATCCCGGTGACCACCGCAGCCACAGCTCGGTCGCCGATCCGGCCGGTGTAGCCGAACCCGGCCTTGCGCAGCCGCAGCCGCCGGCGCAGCGGCCGGAGTTCCATGGGCATGGCACACACGAAGACGATCACAGTCTGTTCGTCACGTCGCCGGTCGCTGCCACGGCAGCCATCGTATGCAGATGCTTGAGGCGGCCCGAACGGCCAGAGAAGGAGGATCTAATTCCTCACCTTCAACATATAGCGCACCTGGGGGCTTGCGGCAAGACCCGGGTCATGCCGCAAAATCGCTGGCCGAAGCCAAAAGTCGGCGAATTGGGGGGTTGCCACATGACTATCGAACCGATCTTCGGCCATGCGGTGGTGGTTGCCGGGGGAGGCCCGACCGGGTTGATGTTGGCAGGAGAGTTGGCGCTGGCGGACGTCGACGTTGCCATCGTCGAGCGGCGGGCCAGCCAGGATGTGATCGGCTCGCGTGCCGGCGGGTTGCATTCGCGCACCATCGAGGTGCTCGATCAGCGCGGTATCGTCGATCGCTTCCTGTCGCAGGGTCAGGTGGCGCAAGTCGCGGGGTTCTCCCAAATTCGGCTGGATATCAGCGACTTTCCCACTCGGCACCCGTACGGGCTTGCGCTGTGGCAGAGCCACATTGAGCGCATACTGGCTGGCTGGGTCGACGAACTGGGCGTTCCGATTTACCGCGGACTTACAGTCAGTGGTTTCGCCCAAGGCTGCTCCGGCGTCGATGTCGAACTGTCCGACGGTCGGTCGCTGCGCGCGGAGTATCTGGTCGGGTGCGACGGGGGGCGCAGTGCGGTCCGGAAATCAGCCGGCATCGAATTCCCGGGGTGGGACCCGACGATGAGCTACCTGCTCGCCGAGGTGCAGATGGCCTTCGAGCCAGACCCGGCACCCGACTGGGGCATCCGCTACGACGCCGTCGGCGTCCATGCGCTCAGCATGCCGGAGGACGCGGGACCGGTGCGGGTCATGGTGACCGAACGGCACATCGGGCCCGGCAGCGAACCCACCTTGCAGGATCTTCGCGAGGCGATCACCGCGGTATACGGCACCGATTACGGGATCCACAGTCCCACTTGGATTTCCAGGTTCACCGATATGGCTCGACAGGCCGCGGCCTATCGCGACGGGCGCGTCCTGCTGGCGGGCGACGCCGCACATGTGCACCACCCGATTGGCGGGCAGGGCCTCAACACCGGTGTGCAGGACGCGGTGAATTTGGGCTGGAAGCTGGCCTGGGTGGTCAACAGGTTGGCACCCGAAGCCCTGCTCGACACCTACCACGCCGAACGGCATCCGATCGCCGCACGGGTGCTGCGCAACACGCTGGCGCAGATCGCACTGCTTCGCCACCCCGCCGACGACCGCACGAAAGCACTGCGCGACACCATGTCTGAGCTTCTCGGCATGGACGAGCCTCGTCGTCGATTCGCCGCGATGATGTCCGGACTGGACATCCACTACGACCTCGGCGATACCCACCCGTTGCTGGGGCGCCGCATGCCCGATCTGGACCTGGTTACCGCCAAAAGCCAGGCACGGGTATTCACGCGACTGCACCAAGCCCGGCCGGTGCTGCTCAACTTCGGCGACCCGGGCAGTCTCGACGCCGGGGCCTGGGCCGACCGCGTTCAATCACTCGATGCGAAATTCGTTGGCGATTGGAACCTTCCGGCATTAGGTGCTGTTGCCGCCCCCGGCGCGGTGTTGATCCGACCCGATGGATACGTCTGCTGGGTAGGGGACGGCACCGATGCCGGCCTGTCTGACGCGCTCACCCGGTGGTTCGGTCCGCCGAACGCGCCGGTCGGAAGTCTGGGATGAGAGAGGGCTGTCAGCCGTCGAGTGCGTCTTGCAGTTCGCGCACATGGTCCTGCGTCTGCTGCAACCAGTAGCGATGCGCCGCGGCGCCGAACGCTACAGCGGGCCGGCCTGGGCGGCTATCAGGCCGCCGGCGACGCCGGCGATCAGCTGCGCCGCACACCCGATCAGCGGAACGACAAAGGCTTGGCGACGTCGCACCAAGCGGCGCATTGCGGCGATGAAGGCCGTAATGAAGACCGCGAAAGCGCCCATCACGCCGAGGAAGAAACCAACGCCCAGCCACGACTGGTTGGCGCAGGGTTGATAACCGCAGTTGTCGGTCCCCAGTGCGAGGCCGATCTGCACCATCATGCTCGCCAACGCCAGCGCGCCTTCAATGACGAGCAGCACGATGGTTAGGACGACATCCGCTCCTCGCGATACCCGCCCCGCGGGCTCCTCGGGCCTCACTGGCTCGTCGATCGGCACGACAGAAAGTA
>DASQRI010000002.1:0-5077 GCA_035642975.1 Mycobacterium sp. | reverse complement strand
ATCTGGACGTTCTGGGTCTCCAGGCTTGGATCACGTCGGCAGATGAACGCTTCGAGCGCCTCCGCCAACGCGAGACCACTGAGATTTATGTCTGCGAGCGCCCTGCCCTGGTACATAGCCACGCCGCACATCTTGCACCGGAATCGCGCCGCTTGCATAATTTTCCGGCGCTGGCATGTCGAGGCCTCAGCGCTGTTGGCGCAAACACCTCACGGCCTCCGGACCTGCAACAGCAAGGTCCGGAGGCCGTGAGTATTCGGTCGTGTCAGTAGAGCGGAATCCAGGTTCCGAAGAGCCAGAATCCCCATCCCCCGAAAACCGGGTTAAAGATCGGGATCGCGTTGTACCCGTCGTAATTGAACGGTCCGAAATCGGCCTGCGCCAGGCCTATGTCACGCGGCGGCCCACTCCATGGCGGGTTCCAACCCCCCGGAGGCGGTGGACCGTTCCAGCCACCCGGGGGCGGCGGTCCCTCCCAGAAAGGCGGCGGTGCTCCGGGTGGAGGCCCACCATTCCAGCCGAATCCGTGTTGTGGGGGCGGCGGCGGTGCACCGTGGTCGGGCGCGCTGAAGCCGTGCGGGGCATCCCGGGGCCCGCCCATCTGCGGGCCACCCCGGTCGTAGGAACCATGGGGCGTGTACGGCGGCGGTGGCGGTCCGCCCGGCCCACCGGGACCACCCGGTCCACCAGGTCCGTGAGGTCCAGGTCCACCCGGTCCACCGGGGCCGCCCGGTCCACCGGGCCCACCCGGGCCGCCGGGTCCAGGCCCACCGGGCCCGTGGCCGCCAGGTCCACCTGCGCCGCCCGGCCCACCAGGCCCAGGCCCACCCGGGCCTCCCGGTCCACCGGGGCCGCCGGGTCCAGGTCCACCGGGTCCACCAGGGCCGTGACCGCCTGGCCCGCCCGGGCTACCAGGTCCAGCTCCGCCAGGCGCAGGCCCGCCGGGCCCAGGTCCACCAGGCCCGTGACCGCCAGCACCACCAGGCGCAGGCCCGCCGGGCCCAGGTCCACTAGGCCCGTGACCGCCAGCACCACCAGGTCCGCCGGGCCCGGGTCCACCGGGTCCAGGCCCAGGTCCCGGTCCGGGCGGCGGCTCGTCAGCCATCGGCGTACGACCCGGTCCGGCCAGGCTCGGTGCACAGTGAGTGCACCTCGGGGCTGGCTTCAAAGGAGCAGCATTGACAGGTCCGACGCCTAGCGTCAGTCCTGACATGCCAACGGCTGTGGCAATTGCCGCAGCCGCGCCTGCCATGCGCTTCACATACATACCTGTCAGCCCCTTCCGAGCTTGAACTTCAACGAAATCTGGCTGCTCCGCCGACAGGCACGGATTCGGGGAAGCGGCCACCACGGTGATCTGTCTCGTAAGGACGCTGCCCTTAGGGGCAAGTCACATCCATCTCGAATGATTTGGTGAGCGCCTGCTGCGGGTTGGCCGAATTCATCCCCGCCGCAGTGCCCTTGATCGTGTAGGAGTTGCCGCTCTTAGTGGCCTGGGCGTTGCCTTGATTCGCCGCGCCGGCCGAATAACCCAGCGTCACGCCGGTGAGGTTGCCCAGTCCGACTGCTTGAACGACTGGCGGATCAGCAGTCGTGACCACCGCGCCGATCCCGTTGGTCGGATCACCGATCCCGATGTTGATGTTGCCGCCAGCTGGGGTGCAGGTGACTTGACCGGTGACGCTCTGAGTCTGGCCGTCGATAACGACCTTATTTCCGCCGGCGGCCGGTGCGGCCGGTGCGGCTGACGAGGCCGGTGAGCTGGTACTGGACTTGTTGCTCGAACACCCGGCCAGGCCTGCGACCACAGTGGCCGCGGCCACGATGCCAATCAATATCCCGCGCTTTGCCACTGGTCTCCTTTGACTCGCCGCTGACGTTGACAAGTGCGCACTCAAGCACAATTCGAGCCGACGCACCCTAAAGGCTTCCCCTCCGAGCGCGACCTTACCCTCCCGACGGTTGCCGATGCAGAGCGCTGGTTCACCCAGCGGCGATCGGCTCCAATCACTGCGGTGGAGCTTCGCCAAACACCCTTGGTGTCACGCGAGTCGGGGTGGCACCTGTTGCTCGGCGCCGACGAGCCCGTGGACGCCGATCAGCCGGCGCCCGCCGCTCATCCGCTCGAACTCGCTTCTGCGGCAGCGGTTCGCGCTGCCGTTCTGGCCGGTGCCGGTCCAGCGTTGATGAGCCGGCTGGCCGTCAGCGATGACCTCACTTATGGCCGGCTACGCGTCGTTCCGGTCGCGGATCTGGACTTGCGACGCGATCTACGTGCGATCTGGATGGGCGCCCAGACCCCGCCTGCGGGGGCGGCAAGGGACTTGCTCAACCACATCGCGACCAGTCGGTAACTGCGGCCTGCAGGCGTCTGCTGGATACAAGGCGAACTTGTATCCCTGCAAGGACGTGGCCACTACTGCGACGCCATCGCCGGACCAACGATCAATGCCATGAACACTTCCACAAACACCAACCAGACCTACGACACTATGAAAATCACCATGCGGACCACGCCAACCGGATTCGGGCGCCACACCATGGCCGGCGCTCTGCTGGCCATGAGCGGCGGGAGGCGGCGCAGCAGGTGCTGGATCGGTGCCCGCTTTCGCTGCGATTGGTACTGAGCAGCGGACGCTGAAGGACAACTGCGCCAAAGGCCCCCGTCCAATCCCGACGGGGGCCCTAAGCATTTCTGATTAGACGGAGCAACTGAAATCCGCTGTGCGGCAATAGCTAACTGAAAGTAGTTGAAATGCCCCAGGTTCATCTCGGCCATATCTATCACGTCGCAGGTAGCCCAACGGTCAGCGAAGCTGCCGCCGCGCTGGTATCGATTCCCGACGGCGCACTGGTCATCGATGACAGCGGGGCGATCACCTTCTGTGGTGAGCGAACCGCGATCCCCGCGGGCCACCAGGCTGCCACGGTGTTCGATCACCGGCCCGGGTTTCTGCTGCCGGGTTTCGTCGACACCCACGTGCACTTCCCGCAGACCTACGCGGGCGATTCCTATGGCGGCGGACAGCTGCTGGAGTGGCTCAACATTTGCATCTATCCCTCCGAATCCCGCTTCGCTGACGCCGAATTCGCCCAGCGGGCGGCGATTGAGTTCTGCAACCGGCGCATTGCGGCAGGAACCACCGCGGCGATGGTCTTCGGTTCGCCGTTCCCCCACGCGCAGGATGCGTTGTTCACCCAAACACAGCGGAGCGGGTTGAGGATCGTCAGCGGCCGAGGCATCCAGACCGTCGGACCCGAAACCGCGCGGGCGCTGTTGACATCGGAGGGCGACGCGATCCGGCTCACCCGCGAAGAGATCGACAAGTGGCACGCCGCCGATACCGGCAACGTCGACACGGCGCTGCTGCATGTCGCGATCATGCCGCGGTTCTCCCTGGCGGTGACTACCGAGACGTTGAAAAACCTTGGTGACCTCTATGATTCGGTCCGCGACAACGGTGTCTACGTGCACAGCCACCTCAACGAGAACAACCGCCCGGGCACCGGTGAGGTCGACGCAACCAAGCAGGCATACCAGGTAAGCTCCTACCTCGACACCTACGACGGCAAGTTCCTTCCGGGGTCGGCAGTCGGCGGCAAGAGTCTGCTGGGCAGGCGGACCATCCTCACGCACAGCGTGCACTGCCAAGATGTCGAGCTGGCCCGGATGGCCGAGACCGGAACGTCGATAGCGCACTGCCCGGTCTCCCAGTTGTTCCTGGGCTCGGGCACCATGCCGTGGAAACGGACGGTGGCGTCGGAGGTCAACATCGCCGCCGGAACCGATTTCGGTGCTGGGGACGAGTGGTTGATCCCGCGGGTGCTGGGCGACGCCTTCAAGGTGCACCACAGCGAGCCCGGAGAAGACGCTGTGTCGTTGCATCCGGCCGAGATGTTGTTCATCGGCACCCTGGCCGGTGCGCGGGCGCTCGACATGGAGAGCCGCTTCGGCAACTTCGACATCGGCAAAGAGGCCGACTTCGTCGTCGTCGACCCGTCCGGTACCCCCGCATTGCAGGCCCTGGTGAACTACGGCGCCCGATCCGACGACCCGGATCTGGCCCGCGACCAGACGCTCTTCGCGCTGCTGATGGGTATTCGGGAATCATCTATCACCGACGTTTATGTGCAGGGCAGCCGAGTCACTACGGCATAGCAGACAGGGTGGTCCCGGCTGAAAGGAGCGGCGACCGGGGAATGACGGCGAGCATTCATCGAACTAGACTCTCAGTTCATGGACGCAGATGGCGTCCCGCCCGAGAAGACGGCACCCGCAGCGCCCTCGGAGGAGACCGAGGCCATCAGCGCTTGGTCCCGCGAGGACGACGCGCCCGACGTCGCGCCCTTCCGGCCATCCCGATCACGCAGCGCCCTCCTGTGGTGTGTCGCCATCGTCCTGGCGCTGGGGACGGACGGTGCCGTCGCTTGGTTCGGGGCGACGCTGTCCGGGGAGCCGGGTATACCTGCCGCTACCGCCGAACCACCGAGCACCGAGCCGCCGCTACCTCCCACGCCTGACCAGCAGTTTGTTACGTCGATGCACGAAATCGGCGTTAACCCTGCAGCGGACCCCGCCGCACTGATCGGGGACGGCCACCAGGTCTGTCAGGAACTCGGCCGCGAGCCGTTCACCCAGGTGGTCGCGGACATCCAAGCCAGGGCTTGGGTTAATCCCAGCCAGGCGAACATCGAAACGTCTCGGAAGTTCGCCACGGCCGCTATCGACGTCTACTGCCCGCAGTACCAGGCTGGGGCGCCCCCGCCGCTGCTGCGCACCCCGCCGATCCTGCTCGGCCCAAAATAGGGTTGGAAGGGTATGCCGGGGAAGCCCACCCCCCAAATGGTCGCGCACCTGGCCCAACAGCGGATTTCGAGGGCTACGGGTAGTGGACCGCGCGGAAATGCATAACCCTGCATAACCGAACAGCCGCATTCGCGTTCGATGCGCGCGACGGCGCAACGGCTCCGCAACGGCGAGGCGATCCCTGTCGGCAGCCGCCGTGTACGCCGACTGCTGCCGCCCGATGCGGTGCCGCGCTGGCTGGCCGGTGATCCCTGCGCCGCCGTCATTGTC
>DASQRI010000001.1:0-2093 GCA_035642975.1 Mycobacterium sp. | reverse complement strand
CACCCACGAGCTTCACGACGCCAAGCTTCAGCTTTCTCCGTACTCCGAGCACGGCATCCCACTGGCGGTCGCCGCGGTCGCATCGCCGACCGGCGCGCGGCTGGCTGGCAAGCACGGCATCGGCCTGCTCTCCATCGGCGCGACGCTGACCATCGAAGGCTTCAATGCGCTGCGATACCACTGGGACATCGTGGAAGAGCGCGCGGCGGTGTTCGGCACCACGGTCGATCGACGCAACTGGAGCCTCGTCGGGCCGTTCCACGTCGCCGAAACGGACAAGCAAGCCCGCGAGGACGTCAAGTTCGGCCTCGAGCCGTGGTTCCGGTACTTCCAGAAGGTCGCCGCGTTCCCGCAGATGACGATGCCGGGTGAGCAGATCGACGAGATGATCGACGTCATCAACGACAACGGCGCGGGCGTGATCGGCACACCCGAGCGGGCGCGGGATCAGGTGCAGCGGATGTGGGACCAATCCGGCGGGTTCGGCTGCATGCTGCAGATGGGCCATGAGTGGGCCAACCCCGCGGCGACCAAGCGATCGGCTGAACTGTTCGCCGCCGAAGTGATGCCGCACTTCCAGGGTCAGGCGCAACCGACGCTGGACGCGGCCGCGCGCGCCAGCGCGGCACGCGAAGGCCTCGCCGAGTCGCAGAATCAGGCCGTCGCACACATGACCAAGAAATACCAGGACGAAATCGCTTCGAAATAATCGGGTTTCAGCGCGCCGCGATGCCGAACCAGTGCGCGAGGACGCGGCGAAGTTCGTCAATGTCTGGGTTCGGCGCCGACGAAGCCCAGGCCACATAACCGTCCGGCCGCACCAGCAGCGCCGTCGCTGAGACATCGCCAACCGGGCGTCCCGCGGCAACGGTGATCCGTTCTGCGACATCAGGAATCGCGGCGGCCACGACGGCGCCCTCGGTCAGGTCAATCACCAGCGGCCGCCCGGTGCGGGCGAGTTCTGCGACGCGCCGCGTTTCGTCGCCATTTACTACAGCAAAGTCGGGCACCCAGCGTCCGGCCAACGGATGCGCGTCCGCATCCACGGCGTAACGATTGTCGTTACCAGACACCAGATCGCTGATGCGGCGGGTGGTTTCGGGATCCGCCAGCAGTTCGGCGAAAAGTTCTCGCAGCGCGGTGACTTCGTTCCCTGGCCTGATGAGAGCTAACTGGGCGCGGCTGTGCATGATCACCCGCTCGGCGGCGGGCCGACGCTCAACCTCATAGGTGTCGAGCAGCGCGGGCTCAGCGTCGCCGGCGATGACGGCCGCCAGCTTCCAGCCCAGGTTCACCGCGTCCTGCAGACCCAGATTCAGTCCAGGTCCGCCGAGGGGGGAGTGGACGTGCGCGGCGTCGCCGACCAGGATCACCCGGCCTGACCGGTACTGCGATGCGATCCTCGAGTTGATGCCGTAGAAGCGACGCAGATCCAAGGGGGTGTCCGAGGATATCGGCCGCAGTGGTACGTCGGCGCCGAGCACGCGTTTCACGCTGGCCTCGATCTCGGCCAGGCTCACCGGCGTTTCGTCGTCGTCGTAGCCGTCGATGCGGTCTTCGCGAGCTGAGCTGTCGAGTTCGAGGGTGATGACCATCGCCCTGCCCCCTAAGTGGCGGCAAGCGAAGATTCCGCGCTCGGCGCGATAGAACGGGATAGGCGGAACCCGGCCCCATCCGGGCACATCGAGTGCCCCACTGACTGGATCGACCCACTCGTCGGGAGGGACCACGCCGAACGCCATCCGGGCGACGGCGTCATACGACGTCATCCCGGGGAAGTCGATGCCCGCCAGCTTGCGTGTCTGGCTGGTGCCCCCGTCGGCACCGACGAGGTAACTGGACGTCAGCTCATAGTCGCCGTCCGGACCGGCAACATGGACAGTGACGCCGTCGGTGTGCTGGTCGAAACCCGCCAGCCGGTGACCCCAGCGAATGTCTACGCCGTACTCGCCGGCGCGCTCGGCGAGGAGTTGCACGAGCCGGGGCTGTTGAACGGGGACTATGTAGTTCTGGGTGTCCGCATTCCCGGCCAGATCCAGCAAAAAGGACGCGAACATGACCCAAGGGGACGGCTGCGGCGGTTCATCGGTTCC